>JBKWCO010000245.1:0-2285 GCA_046975465.1 Streptococcus sp.
GTCTAAACCAAGGGCCTTCAAATCAGCAACTGCCTTATCTTGAGAATCAAAAAGGAAATCCTCAAGGCCACACCAGGCAAAGAATTTGGTTTTCTTGTCATGTTGTTTGGCTAGGTTAAGCAATTTGTGCTGCTCAATGTCTTTTCCTTCCAAATCGCCAAAGACACCTTGCCAGTATTCCTTAGACTCACTCGTTTCATCTGTAATCATCTCTGCTGATAATCCAAGGGCACCAGAGAAGGAACCTGCACAAGCAAAGTTATTTGTCGTTAAGGCGAGTTTGAAAGAACCATAGCCACCCATAGAAAGTCCAGCGATAAAGGTCTTTTCACGCTTCTTAGTCATACTAGGGAAGAAACGTTGCATGACTTGAGGAAGCTCCTTAGCAATGGCATCGTAATACTTAACCCCGTAATTGGTATTTGTATACCAGCCATTTTCAGAGTTAGGCATAATAACGATGATGTTGGTTTTCGAAGAAGGCGCTGTATATTGGTACGGAAAGCCCAAGAATTATGGTTTCCCCCATGCCATGAAGGAGATAGCACTGGAATATCCGTATCACTTTCCGTTTCAGCAATCTGATCACGATCTGGATAGATGACATCCACTTGGCGGTATTGTCCTAGAACATCTGATGAGTATTCAATTTGAAAAAAAGCCATTTGTATTTTCCTTTCTTAATGTTAGAAAAGCTGGGACACCCCAGCTTTTGATTTTAGAACAAAGTCTTATTGAGACTTTTCTCAATGTCTATGGTGCAAACATCACGCTCACACTCTTATGTTTTAGTCAGTTATTAGCGGACTTCCATGACTACTGGAAGGATTGCAGGACGGCGTTTGGTTTGGTCAAAGAGGAACTTAGCCACATCGTCGCGGACGGCTCCTTTAAGTTCACCCCAGTCGAAGCTGTCTCCTGCCAAGTAATTTTCAACGGTAGCATTGACAATGTCAGCAGCCTCACGGAGAATGTCACGGCTCTTCTTCACATAAACGAACCCACGTGTATTCACACGCGCTTTAGAGACAATCTTACGCTCCTTCTTGTTAACAGTGATAGCTACGATAAAGATACCATCTTCAGACAAGACCTTACGGTCACGAAGGACGATATTACCTACATCACCAATGGCATTACCGTCAATCATAACATCACCAGCTGGAACAGCTCCTTCATGAAGGAAACCTTGATCTTCAGACAAGTGCATGATGTCACCGCGTTTAACGATATAAATATTTTCTGGAAGAATACCAACTTCCAAGGCTAACTCTGCATGTGCTTGAAGGTCACGGTACTCACCTTGAACAGGGAAGAGATACTGTGGACGAAGGAGGTTAACCATCAATTGAAGTTCGCGAGCATTGGCATGTCCAGATACACGAAGGCTCTGCGTAATCATCTTAACAGTTCCACCAGCCTTATAGATAGCGTTGTTGACACGTGCCACTATTGCTTCTTGCAATGCTTGGGTTGTTACGATATAAACCAAATCTCCATCTTTTATTTGAACGTAACGGTGACGACCAACAGCCATCTTTTGAAGGCCATCAATGGTTCACCCATACGACCATTTTCAAGGATAATCAACTCGTGGTCTTCAAACTTGTCATGTCTTTTGGTTTGACAATAAGTTTTCATGCTCCACAGTCAATTTTTGAGACGTATGGCTGTGCGGACAATATTTTCTACGTCAAAGCCAGTAAGAACAACGCGACGTCCGTGATCAGCAGCTGAATCAAAGACTTGTTGAATACGTACCAAGTTTGAGGCAACTGCAGCAACAATAACACGTCCTTCTGCATCAGCAATTACTTGGTCAATTTCTTGGCCAACTTCTGCTTCAGAAGCTGTTTGTTCCGTACTTGTCGCATTTGCTGAGTCTGACAAGAGGGCCAAAACACCTTCACGTCCGATTTCAGCCAAACGACCTAAATCAGTTTTGTAGTAAGGACGGGCAGCTTGATCAAACTTGAAGTCACCTGTATAGACAATATTTCCTTGGTCAGTACCAAGAACAATCCCCATTGATTCTGGAATTGAGTGAGTTGTTTTGAAGAATGAAACCTCAGCATCCTCAAATTCGATTTCAGTTTCTGCGTCAATAACATGGAAATTGTTGAATTTCTTAACACCAGCATTCTTGACAAAAAGTTTAGCTAACTCGATTGTGAGTGATGATCCAAAAACTGGTGCTTTGACTTCTTGCAAGATATAAGGTAGGGCACCAATGGCATCGGCGTGTCCGTGAGTTAAGAAAATCCCTTGGATACGATCTCTATTTT
>JBKWCO010000246.1:0-2274 GCA_046975465.1 Streptococcus sp.
CGTTTCTTGTGGAACAAAGGTTTTATAAGCCCAAAAACCACCTCCTGCAAGAGCCAAGGCCAAAGCTCCCGTTATGGAACCAAGAATAATTTTCTTACGCTTTTTCATAGATACTCCTTAGAAAATTAGATTAATATACTTGTATTATATCATTAGAACACTGATTTTAGCAAGATGTTTTTGGGAGACAAAAAGAAGTAATCAGACGATTACTTCTCTTTATTTTCTTAAACAGCGAAAATTGGGTAACAAGATACTCAAGATAAGAACTATAAAAATGCCTAAAATCATAATTGTAGTATAGGGATTAAAGCAGAGACTTATTAGCAAGACAAGACTCATCGCAACCATTAGGAATCCCAACTTTCTCACTACTGATTTACTGCTCTGGTTATGATTTTTTGTAGCCAGACCTATTCTTTTAGGAAGATAATTTCCAATCACTAGAAAAATGAGTGCCACTAACCAAATCACAGTCAAGCGAACTTGAACATGGCCTCCTAAGGCAACAATCAATATAAGACCTTGAATGACGACCGAAAAATTGGGATAAGCCATAACATAAACTCTTTAAGAATGGAATGGTTATTTGTTTAAAATATGAAAAATAAGAGATTATAATGCCGAGCAAGAAAGGAAGGCAACTATTGCTAGATTGCGATCCATAAAACCATTGGCTTGTTCTTCCACATTAAAGTGGATTGCAATCTGATTTGGGTTGTTTGTAAAGGCCAGCCGACAATAACCGGTGTGAGTATCACAATATTACCAATGACTTCTTTGCATATTATTTTTCATCTCTTTTCCTCCAAGTGATTGAATCCAGGTTAAAATTTCTTCAAAACGGTCAAGTTCAAACTATAGTAGATAAAATTCTTCTGCTTTTCTTCTTCAATAAGTCCCGCTTTTCTCAAGGTAGACAAATGATGAGAAACTGTTGCGGAGCCAAGTCAAACTGCTGGCTGATTTCCACCTGCAGACTTGGGTCCCGACTTTAGATAGTCTAAAATTTCTCTCCTCACAGAGGGCAGAGATGGCTTTTAAGGTTTCAGATAAGCCCATGAGTTTCCTCCTTTTTCCAAATTTGGCGTGTCAGAAGTCCACACCTAGCACATAAATAGCAAATGACTTCGATTAATAAGATATTGCTGACTATCCCTTGTTGATAAGCACTGCCAAAAAATCGATGGTAGCATGAAGTAATATCGCCCCAAATAGAATGAAAGCTTATAGCTTAGTGACTGCTAGAAAATCCCAAGCTGTAAGCAAGACTTGTAAGTAGTAAGGCAACTAGTCTTTCAAAGAGAGACATGAACACAGCAAAGCCTGTTAATTGTTTGACCTGACTACTAGAAGTGAAGGTAACTGACTGGTCTGACCTGAATGGATGGCCTGTAAAACAATGATGTTAGTGAGTAAGCCCACCACTCCAAGCAAGATAAATTCACTAAGACCATGTCCAAAACCGTAGGCTACAATATCAGACGTCATCAAACTTCTTTTCTTTGCAAGTACCTTAAAAACCACATAGCGAGTTGTTTCTTCAACAAGGCCAGCCATAAGCCCTCCATAAATAATGGTGAACCATTTAAAAGAGTGAGCAAAGCTTGAAAGAACTAGGGCATTAATAGGTCCTTCAATCATCATGACAGGTAAGGCAAAACCAATCAGACCGACTAAAAAGAGCTTGAGCGAAAACTTCCATCTTTTCCTCAGGACGATAAAACTTATGATGGCGATAACTAACATGGCAATAATTGTCATAAAAAGGAGTGTTTCCATTTGATTTATCCTTTCATTGAGACGGAATAAGAATACTATCTTGGTAAGAATGCCTATTTCTATACTTTTCGAAATAGATTATACGCTTTTCATAGACTACAGTCAATTCTATTTCGAAAAAATCGAAATAGAATCACAAAAAAAACGTGAAAACGATCTTTTTGGTCATTTTACTAATCATCACAAGCAGATAAATCATTTAAAAGACAAACTGCCGAGTGATGTTAATCCTCTTGCTAGATTAATGTTACGCTCTGATTTTTCTTGGAATTCTGTGAGCGTCTTACTCAAGTCACTCACTCCAGAACTCAGTGATTTGCCTTTAGAAAGATTGCTGACTGCTAGAACTTGAATAGCTCTGCATAATTCTGCAAGAAGTTCATCATTATCCTTTTTTCCAACTTCGATTTCATTTTTAAACGTTACGAGCAACTTTCTCTCTTTTTCAGTTGTTTCTGGATTTACAATCAGATTATAGATATTGTTTAAGAT
>JBKWCO010000247.1:0-2250 GCA_046975465.1 Streptococcus sp.
TAGACAGGATATTGTAATGAATCGTTGTACAAAGATTGAATATATGCGACTCTTTGTTTAATAAAATGAAAAGGTGAGTGAGCTATGCTCGCTCGTTTTTGTTATAATAGACCTATGATTGAAATTTTTGATACGCATACCCACCTTAATGTGGATAATTTTGCAGGAAAAGAACAAGAAGAAATAGATTTTGCAGCTGAAGTAGGTGTTATTAAAATGAATATTGTTGGTTTTGATAAGCCAACAATTGATAAATCTTTAGCACTATCAGAGAAGTATGATCAACTATATAGTACGATTGGATGGCATCCTACGGAAGCAGGGTCCTATTCTCAGGAAATTGAGGATATGATTGTATCACAATTGGATAATCCGAAAGTAGTGGCACTTGGGGAAATCGGTTTGGATTATTATTGGATGGAAGATCCTAAAGAGATTCAGATTGATGTCTTTAAGCGTCAAATAGCTTTGTCAAAGGAACACAATTTACCTTTTGTTGTCCATACACGTGATGCACTTGAGGATACTTACGATGTCATTAAAGAAGTTGGAGTTGGCCCTCGTGGTGGTATTATGCACTCATACTCAGGATCCTTAGAAATGGCTCAAAATTTGTTGATCTTGGAATGATGATTTCCTTTTCAGGTGTTGTAACTTTTAAGAAGGCTTTGGATGTTCAAGAAGCTGCTCAGAAGTTACCTTTAGATAAGATTCTGGTTGAAACGGATGCACCGTATTTGGCACCTGTTCCCAAACGTGGTCGAGAGAATCGTACAGGCTATACACGTTACGTAGTAGACAAGATTGCTGAGCTTCGTGGCTTAACAAGTGAAGAGGTTGCTAGGGCTACTTATGATAATGCGATGAGGATTTTTGGTCTGGATGAATAAAATAAAAATTCAAGAAGTCATCGTGGTAGAAGGTAAGGATGATACGGCAAATTTGAGACGTTTTTATGAGGTGGATACCTATGAGACTAGAGGCTCTGCTATCAATGAAGACGACTTAGAGCGTATCAATAAGCTTAATGACTTACGCGGAGTGATTGTTTTCACTGATCCAGACTATAATGGTGAACGTATCCGTAAAATCATCATGGAAGCTGTTCCGACAGCAAAGCATGCTTTTTTAAACCGTGGGGAAGCAACACCAAAATCTAAGACTAAAGGTCGTTCATTGGGTGTTGAGCATGCGAGTTTTGAGGATCTTCAAAAGGCCTTATCTGGAGTTCTAGGTAGTTACGATGATGATAATCAGTTTGATATTAGTAAATCAAATCTTATGAAGTTAGGACTACTAATGGGAGCAGATAGTCGAAAGCGTCGAGAATATTTGGGTGAGGCACTTCGTATTGGTTACTGCAATGGCAAGCAGCTTCTAAAACGTTTGGAATTGTTTGGAATTACTTTAGAGGAGCTGGAAGAGGCTATGTCAAATTACTAGACTACCAGTAATCTTAAAATCAAATCGCTACTAAGTAGCTTATTATAGAGGTTGGGATAGTTAAGGATTTGGACTTGTTTTGTGTCCAAATATAAAAATCGTGAAATTAATAAGAAAAGAGAATAAATGAGAATTGCAGATTATAGCGTGACCAAGGCTGTCCTTGAACGCCATGGCTTTACCTTTAAGAAGTCTTTCGGACAGAACTTCTTAACAGATACAAATATTTTACAAAAAATTGTTGATACGGCAGAGATTGACAAAAATGTCAATGTAATCGAAATTGGACCTGGTATTGGAGCATTAACAGAATTCTTGGCTGAAAATGCTGCGGAAGTTATGGCATTTGAAATTGATGATCGATTGGTTCCGATTTTAGAGGATACATTACGTGATCATGATAATGTTAACGTGATTAATGAAGATGTTCTTAAGGCAGATTTACAGACACGGGTAAAAGAATTTAAAAATTCAGAACTACCAATTAAGGTCGTAGCCAATTTGCCATATTATATTACGACGCCAATCTTGATGCATTTGATTGAGAGTAAGATTCCTTTTGCAGAATTTGTTGTTATGATGCAAAAAGAAGTCGCTGACCGCATTTCTGCAGAGCCTAATAGCAAGGCCTATGGTTCTCTATCAATTGCCGTTCAGTATTATATGACCGCTAAAGTGGCGTTCATTGTCCCTCGTACAGTCTTTGTACCAGCCCCTAATGTTGACTCAGCCATTTTGAAGATGACGCGTCGTGAACAACCGTTGGTTGAAGTTAAAGATGAGGATTTCCTTTTCCGAGTGGCTAAG
>JBKWCO010000248.1:0-2238 GCA_046975465.1 Streptococcus sp.
CTATTGTTAAAATTATTTTATCAAATCAAATCATTTTGTCAATGCAAATCACTGTTTGAGCAAGGTCTGCACACTGACGATAATCATCTGTATACCTATGGAGAATAGTAAAAGTCCCATCATTTTCGTTATTATTTTCATCAAATTTTCTCCCAAGAAGCCTGCAATTTGTTTTGCACTTCTTAACAGGAGATAAGTGATGACACATAGTAGAGCAAAAGCAACTACGGTTATCAGTTGATTCTGCAAACCTCCATTAGCCAAACTTAAAGCAGTTGTAATTGTACCTGGTCCTGCAAAAAGTGGCATTGCAAGAGGAGAAATAGCAATAGACATTGGATCTGAATTTACTGCTTGCTGCTCCATTCCTTTATAGCTAGGTGAATGATTACCATTAATCATATGATAACCGATAACAGCCACTAATATTCCACCAGCAATTCTGAAAGAAACAATTGTAATTCCAAATACTTTAAAAATGAAATCTCCTGAAAAGATAAAAACAGTTATAATAACAAAGGCAATCAAAAGACTCCTAAAAGCAATTTTTCGTGAAATTTTTTGACTATCATCTGCTACTAAAGCCATGTAAGCAGGAAGATTTGAAATTGGGTTCATTATAGCGAAAAATGCCATAAATGCATAAAAAAATTGTGAACTCATCGTTTTTACTCAACTCCAGTTAGATATACTGACAAACTTTTCCGTCTTTATACGCCTGGTCAATAATACCGCCGCCTAAACATTCCTGACCATCATAGAAAACAACGGCTTGACCAGGTGTAATAGCACGCTGAGTATCAGCAAAAATAACCTCTGCTTTATCACCTTTAACCTTTACAGTAACTTTACTATCAGGTTGACGATAACGGAATTTTGCTGTGCATTCCATTTCAAATTCTTCTGGCATATCTCGAGTAAAGTGAATCATTGAAGCGTCAAGAGAAGTTGACATCAATGACTCATGGTGGAAACCTTGACCCACGTAAAGAATATTTTTAGAAAGATCTTTCCCTACTACAAACCAAGGAGCATTATCTCCGCCTTTTTGGCCACCAATACCCATACCACCACGTTGACCAATAGTGTAATACATGAGTCCGTTGTGTTCACCCATATCACGACCATCGACAGTCATCATACGACCTTTTTGAGCTGGTAAGTATTGACTAAGAAACTCTTTAAAGTTTTTCTCACCAATAAAACATATTCCTGTTGAATCTTTTTTCTTGGCTGTTGCAAGACCTGCACGTTCAGCAATCTCACGAACTTCTGGTTTTTGTAGATGTCCTAAAGGAAACATCGTTTTCTGCAACTGCTCTTGCGAAAGTTGACTAAGGAAGTAGGTTTGATCTTTATTGTTATCTGCACCACGCAACATATGGACAATGCCGTCTTCATCGCGAACAACTTGAGCATAATGTCCTGTAGCTACATAATCCGCTCCCAATGTCATCACATAATCTAAGAAAGCCTTAAACTTGATTTCCTTATTACACATAACATCTGGATTAGGGGTACGGCCTGCACGGTACTCTGCTAAGAAATACTCAAATACACGATCCCAGTACTCTTTTTCAAAGTTAACAGAGTAATAGGGGATACCAATCTGATCAGCTACTGCTGCTACATCTTTATAATCTTCGGTTGCGGTACACACACCAAATTCATCTGTGTCATCCCAGTTTTTCATGAAAACACCGATTACATCATAACCTTGCTCTTTTAAAAGTAAGGCTGTTACTGATGAATCAACGCCACCACTCATACCAACAACAACACGTGTTTTTGAATTATCAGTCATAGATAACTCCTCCCATCAAATAAAAATTAACATAGACTTGAAGGGTCTAGTTATTCAAATATCGATTTGAAGGTCGATTTTGAAGCGTAAAAGCACGCAAGCTTAATTATATCATGATTAAAGAATAATGCAAAAAGGTTACCACTAGGCAACCTTTTTGATACTTATTTTCGTGTAAAGCCACTGTAAACCTATTACTCCTAAGACTATTATTGGAATCAATAACGCTACAAATAGCCATCCTGGCTCCTTATAACTTAATACAAGTTTATTTTGTCCTTCTTGTGAGGAAACGGTCGGTGTACCAATCGTTGACAAGTCATAGTCATCCTTGTCTAGTTCTTTACCATTTAGTGTCAAGATAGAATCTTTATAGACAACTATCGGTAGATTCAGTTTCTCCCCTTCAGCAGCTTGCCAAGTTAATACAAGAT
>JBKWCO010000249.1:0-2224 GCA_046975465.1 Streptococcus sp.
CTTGTCAAGAGCGCCATTGTTTTCCGCAACGATTTCTTTACTTGTAATCAAACGGTAAACACGATCAAGGAATTTACGACTTCCCTCCAAGCCTTCTTCTGACCAAGCGATAGAAGCATCGAGTGGTCCCATGAACATTTCATAGACACGAAGGGTATCAGCACCATATTGTTCCACCACATCGTCTGGGTTGACAACGTTCTTGAGGGATTTAGACATCTTGGCTGGTGCTTGCTCCAACTCTTCCCCTGTTTCCACATGGAAGAAGGAACCATCACGTTTTTCAACCTTGTCAGTCGCCACAAGAGCACCACGATGGTCACGGTAGCTTGTTCCCAAGATCATTCCTTGATTAAAGAGTTTTTGGAATGGCTCTTTAGTCGGTACAACACCAAGGTCATAGAGGAATTTGTGCCAGAAACGAGCGTAAAGCAAGTGAAGCACGGCGTGTTCTGCACCACCCACATAGATATCTACTGGCAACCATTGTTTGAGGAGATCCTCGTCAGCCAATTTCTCTGTGTTGTGTGGATCGATATAGCGGAGGTAGTACCAGCTTGAACCTGCCCATTGTGGCATGGTATTGGTCTCACGACGACCTTTGACACCATCTTCACGAGTCACTTCAAGCCAGTCTGTCAAGTTAGCCAATGGGCTTTCACCAGTACCTGAAGGGCGGATGTCCTTGGTTACTGGCAAGACAAGTGGGAGTTCACTTTCTGGAACAGCTGTTGAAGTCCCATCTTCCCAATGAATAATTGGGATTGGTTCACCCCAGTAACGTTGACGGCTAAAGAGCCAGTCACGAAGACGGTAAGTGATTTTTTCTTGACCAAAGCCTTTTTCTTCCAACCAAGCCACGATTTTAGCAATCGCTTCTTCTTTGTTGAGACCGTTCAAGAAGTCAGAGTTGACGTGAAGGCCATCTTCTGTGTAAGCAGCCTCTTCAACGTTTCCACCTTCCAACACTTCTACGATTGGAAGGTCAAACTGTTTAGCAAATTCCCAGTCACGCTCATCGTGGGCAGGTACGGCCATAACGGCACCTGTTCCGTAGCTAGCAAGAACGTAGTCGGCAATCCAGATTGGGATTTCTTTACCATTGACAGGGTTTACGGCATAAGCACCAGTCCAAACTCCTGTTTTTTCCTTGGCAAGGTCTGTACGAGCCAAGTCTGATTTAAGACTGGCTTGGTGTTTGTAGTCAGCTACAGCTTCAGCTTGTTCAGGTGTTGTGATGGCATCTACCAAGTCATGCTCAGGAGCCAAAACAGTGAAGGTCGCACCAAAAAGAGTATCTGGACGTGTCGTAAAGACTGTGAATTCCTTGTCTGTCCCTTTTACTTTGAAAGTGACATTGGCACCAGTTGATTTACCAATCCAGTTGCGTTGCATGTCCTTGATAGACTCTGGCCAGTCAAGGTCATCCAAGTCATTGAGCAAGCGCTCAGCATAGGCAGTGATTTTAAGCATCCATTGGCGCATTGGTTTGCGTACAACTGGATAGCCACCACGCTCAGATGTTCCATCAGGAAGGACTTCTTCGTTGGCGATGGCTGTACCCAATTCTTCAACCCAGTTTACTGGCACTTTAGCTTCATAAGCCAAGCCTTTTTCGTAAAGTTTGGTGAAAATCCATTGCGTCCATTTGTAGTAGTTTGGATCTGTTGTGTTGACTTCACGATCCCAGTCGTAAGAGAAGCCAAGCGCATTGATTTGGCGTTTGAAGTTGGCAATATTCTCTGCTGTGAATTCTGCTGGGTCATTCCCTGTATCCATAGCGTATTGCTCAGCAGGCAAACCAAAGGCATCCCAGCCCATTGGGTGAAGGACGTTGTAGCCTTGAGCACGTTTGAAACGGCTGAGGATATCAGTCGCTGTGTAGCCTTCTGGGTGTCCTACGTGAAGACCCGCTCCAGATGGGTAAGGGAACATGTCAAGCGCATAAAACTTAGGTTTTGAAGCATCTGTTCCTGTCTTAAATGTATGATGGTCAGCCCAGTATTTTTGCCACTTAGGCTCGATTTCTTTATGATTGTAAAAACTCATGGTTTCTCTCCAATATTCGTAATGCTTCTATTATAGCATTTTTGAAGGATTTTTAAAGATGATAAGGGAACTTTAAGAGGCAAATTCGCCTGAATCTATTTTGCACTTTTTTCATTCTTTTTAAGTATTTTTGCGCTTTTATGTAACAAAAAAGCAAAAAGATGCTATACTAGTA
>JBKWCO010000250.1:0-2196 GCA_046975465.1 Streptococcus sp.
CATTTATGACTAATAATTTATTGGTGCTTCAATCAGACTTTGGTTTGGTTGACGGTGCTGTTTCGGCCATGATTGGTGTGGCCCTTCAGGAAGAACCTAGTTTGGGAGTTCATCACCTGACACATGATATTACTCCCTACAACACTTTTGAGGCTTCCTATCGTCTGTTTCAGACCGTTGAATACTGGCCTGAGGGGACAACCTTTGTTTCGGTAGTTGATCCGGGTGTAGGTTCCTCACGTAAAAGTGTGGTTGCCTTAACAAAGACGGGGCAATATATCGTCACACCAGATAACGGGACACTTTCTTATATCAAGAAGGTTGTTGGTATCGAGGCTGTTCGTGAGATTTCCGAGGTTGAGAATCGTCGTAGTAATACAGAGCTTTCTTATACCTTCCATGGTCGTGATGTTTATGCCTATACAGGTGCCAAATTAGCTTCTGGTCATATCAGTTTTGAAGAAGTGGTCCTGAGTTACCTGTGGAAAAATTCTAGAGCTTCCAGTGGTTGAAACCATCATAGAGGATAATTTGGTTCGTGGGGCGATTGACATTTTGGATGTCCGCTTCGGCTCTCTGTGGACCTCTATCACACGTGATGACTTTTACGCGTTGGAACCAAACTTTGGTGATCGATTCGAAGTGACTATCTTTAACAATGATATGTTGGTCTACCAAAACCAAGTTACCTATGGGAAATCTTTTGCGGATGTTCGTATCGGTCAGCCAATTATTTATATCAATTCCCTCTATCGTGTTGGCTTAGCCATTAACCAAGGGTCTTTTGCCAAGGCCTATAATGTTGGTGTAGGGTCTAACTGGCACATTGAAATTAAACGTTTAGGAGATTAAAGTAAGATTATGAAAAATAATTCAATTCGTACAGTAGTTGCGACAGGTATTGGTGCAGCACTCTTTATTATCATTGGTATGTTTGTTAATATCCCTATTTTTGGGAATACTAGCATCCAACTTCAGTATGCTGTTCAAGCCCTATTCTCAGTGATTTTTGGGCCTATTACAGGTTTCTTTATGGGCTTCATTGGCCATGCGCTTAAAGATGGCATCCAATACGGAAATATCTCATGGGCTTGGGTACTTGCAAGTGCTATTACAGGACTTGTAATTGGTCTATTCAACAAAAAATATGATGTGACAACTGGCAAGTTTTCTTTGATGAGTATGATTTGGTTTAACCTAGCACAAGCATTGGCCCTCCTTATTGCCTATGGTATCGTTACCCCTATTGGTGATAGACTCCAATTTGCACAAGCCTGGTCATACCTTTATGCACAAAGTTTTGTAGCTGGCGTAGCTAACTTTATTACAATTGCAATTGGAGGAACCCTCCTTCTTGCAATCTATGCTAGCTCACGTACACAATCTGGTAGTCTTACCAAAGACTAGCATGAATCATAGGAGAGTGGGACTGTCAGTTTGTTTTGATACCTCCTCTCTTTTTTAGTAGAAACATGGATAAATACATTAGTTTTAATCAGTTTACATTTCAATATGATGCGCAAGCAGAAGCGACACTAAAAGATATCAGCTTTGATATTGCCAAGGGCGAGAAAGTCCTCATCTTAGGTCCTTCTGGTAGTGGAAAGTCGACCCTAGCTCAGTGTCTCAATGGTATCATACCTAATATTCATAAAGGTCAGGCGCAGGGGCAGGTGACTATAGGCGGCCAAGACATTTTCAATCAATCAATCTATGATAGGTCTCAATTGGTATCTACGGTATTACAGGATCCAGATGGTCAGTTTATTGGATTGACGGTAGCTGAAGATTTGGCCTTTTCCTTGGAAAATGATTGTGTCAATCAAGGTGAGATGAAAGATAAGGTGGCTCTCTGGGCCGAACGTTGAATTTGAGTTCTCTTGGGTCATCGTCCTCAAGATTTATCAGGTGGACAAAAGCAACGAGTCAGTTTGGCTGGTGTCTTGATTGATGAGAGTCCTATTCTTTTATTTGATGAGCCTCTGGCAAATTTAGATCCTAAATCAGGACAGGAAACCATTGACCTCATTGATAAGATTCACAAGGAGGTGGGAGCTACGACGATTATTATTGAGCATCGCCTAGAAGATGTTCTTTATCGTCCCGTTGACCGCATTTTACTGGTCAATGAAGGCACCCTCCTCTTTAACGGTAGCCCAGATGAGCTTTTATCAAGTGCTCTCTTACTGGAAAATG
>JBKWCO010000251.1:0-2170 GCA_046975465.1 Streptococcus sp.
GGATTAACAAACTGATAAACATCCATTGCGGAGCAGATGATAGCAAATCTATCAAAAATGCAGATAGTCCTCCCACAATTGCCCCTTCTTTCTTGCCAAGATAGAAGGCTGTAAAGTAGATTCCTGCATCTACCAAAGTTAAAAGCCCTGTTGGAGTCGGAATTTTAGCTACGAATCCAAAGGTCACTGATAAAGCAGTTAAGATAGCTAATAATGTTAGCTCTTTTGTTTTCTTATTTTGCATATTGAACTACTCCAAATTCATTTGATTGTTTAATTGATTCATAAACAAAGGCTTTAGCATTTGCCACAGCTTCAGTTTCTGAACATCCTTTAACTAATTCACTAGCTATACTTGAAGCAAATGTACATCCTGCACCGGTATTGTTTTTATCCAATACAGCCTCTTCAAAGATTTTATAGTCTTTTCCATTATAAAAGACATCTATTGCTTTATGATTATTTAAACGATTACCACCCTTAACGATGACTGTCTTAGCACCTAATTCATTTAAAATACAAGCTGCACTCCTCATATCGTCAAGAGTATGGATTTTTTTATCAATAAGGAGCTCAGCTTCTGGTAAATTTGGAGTTATGACTGTAACATATGGGAAAAATTTAACCAATTCATTACGTAGCCGAGAAACCTCAACGTCATGGGTCTCCTTACAAACTAATACAGGGTCCAAAACAATTGGTATTCCAGGATGATTCTTAACAAAATCCAAAGTTAGCTCTGCGATTTCAACGTTTGGTAATAACCCAATTTTAATTGCTGAGAAAGGCACATCTATTAGTGATTCCAGTTGTTGCTTAAAGACCTTGCTATCAACCGGAATGACCTCAAAACCATTCTCAGTCATAGCTGTCAAACAAGTAAGAGCCACAAATCCATGCTGTTTATTAGTGGTAAACGTCGCTAAATCTGCATGAAGTCCGCCACCACTAAAAATATCATTCCCCGAAATCGCTAAAATCAATTCATCACTCATATCTTATCTCCTTCAAATATAACCCATTTCCTGCTGCCGTTGGTCCTGCAAGATTACGATCACGACTTTCCAACACTGTCTTAACTTGCGAAACAGGCATGCGACCATTGCCAATCTTCAACAAGGTGCCGACCATATTTCTAACTTGCTTATAGAGAAAACCATTGCCAGAAAAAGTAAAGATATAAAATCCAGTTTTCTCATCGATAGATACACTAGCTTGTGTAATTGTGCGTACTTTATTTTCTACAGAAGTTCCTGAAGCTGTGAAGCCTGTAAAATCATGTGTACCGACCAAATCCTTAGCAGCCTTCTGCATAGGAACTAAGCTTAGTGGATAGGGATAATGGGTGGCATAATTTCGCATCATAGGATTTTTAGGACGGCCTGCATCTACTAGAAACTCATAAGTCTTACTATGTTTATTGTAACGTGCATGGAAATCCTCTGATACAAGTTCGATACTAACAATATCAATATCATCTGGGCATTGCGTATCTAAACCGAAACGCAGCTTCTCTGGATCCCGCTCCTGAGGCAAATCGAAGTGAATAACTTGTCCATAGGCATGAACACCAGCATCCGTTCGACCTGCTCCGTGAATTACTACAGGTGTGCCACTATTTAGCCGCAATAGCGTTTTCTCAATTTCCTCCTGAATAGAACGTGCATTTGGTTGTCTTTGAAAACCTGAGAAAAGTGTACCATCATAGGAAATTGTCGCTTTGTATCTAACCATAAAATTATCATATCAGATTTTTTCAAGGATAAAAAGTAGGTCGATTAGCGACTGACCCCATACAGTTTCTGGCAAAAAAGAAAAAGACGCCTTCAGCGTCCTTCCTTTATAAATCTTCTAAGGCATCCTTTACTTTATTGAAGAAACCTTTTTTCTGTGGTGCGATTTTTTCATCACCACTTGCTTTGGCAAATGCAAGGAGAGCTTCTTTTTGAGCATCATTTAGCTTCGTAGGAGTTACAATCTTAACTGTAACGTGTTGGTCTCCTTGTGAACCTCCACGAAGACGTGGAGCACCCTTTCCTTTTAGACGGAAAGTTTTGCCTGTTTGAGTTCCTGCTGGAATGGTCATCTCAACATTTCCGTGAACTGTTGGTACTTCGACAGTATCACCAAGAGCAGCTTGGACAAAGGAAATGTTAAGTGTATAGTAAAT
>JBKWCO010000252.1:0-2145 GCA_046975465.1 Streptococcus sp.
AATAGCAACCTAAGAATAAAAGTGACTTCCCGTAAAATAAAAAAACACCTAAAAGGTGCATGATATACATTTTATGCTTCAGTCCCATATCAAATAGAACAGTAACAAAACCATGTACTTTAAAGGTTAACCTTCCTCTAAGTTTTAGTACCATGTCAAATAGAACAGTAACAAAACTGACCTATGCTCCTTTCTTGTAGATGCTCGGTTTTAGTACCATGTCAAATAGAACAGTAACAAAACCTCGACATGGACCAGCTCCCGACCTTCTTGCCTTGGCTTCCGGTTAGGCTATCTGGTATTTACAAGGTTATTCATAATTACCTTGAAGGTTCCTAAATAAACCTTTTAGTCATTTTAACATATTTATCATTTGAGGCAAGAAATCAAGCAATGAACTCGATATCACTTTTTCTTATGTTTAATCTTGTTCAGTTTAAGGTCTTTGAAAGAGAGTTTATTCTCTAAAATAGCCACAAATTCATATGGAGCATTAAACATAATTTCAAAGCCTTTTTGTTTACGCTGGTCAAACCAAGACATCTCTTCTGGGTTATAATCCTTACGGGATTGCAAGGATTTGAAGTCCTCTTGATAAAGAGTAAAGGTATCACCCAACATCAAGATCTGATTAGCAATCCGTCCAAAACGGTTCTTTCGTGCTTTTTTTACCTTATGCCAGATATAATGCTTTTGGTCTAGAAGTTTCTTATAGGCTGAGTCCTGCACCCATACTCTCTTCCCTTTTTTCGGAACACCATTTTCATCGTAGTTGTCTGGGTTTAAGGCTCTACGCTTACTTTCTATAGCTCTATCCAACTCCGCCAACCGTTCACTATACCCAAAATCATTGGAGAGGTCATAAACAATAGTCTCATTATCACGCGCAGCTGTAATCGCCATCTGCTCTACAGATAACTTGATTTCCACGTTTCCTTTATTTGGTAGCTCATGGTCCAATCCATAAGGAACACCATCAAAGACTAATAAAATACTGTATTTCCAAATATTTCCCTTAACAAGAGTTCGCTTAATAGCATATAACGCTAATTTTTGGAATTCTAGTGCATAGGCAACCTTAATCTCTTGGCCTCGACGAAAAGCAAAAGGGATAAACAGCTTGTCGTTTCTGCCTTTCCCAGTCTCAAAGAATATCCCTTCATCAGTCACGTTGTTATTGCATTTACGGTACCATAAAGTCGTAAAATTCGTTAAGCGACCAATTGATACATGGTTGCTACTTTCTCCTTGCTTACGACGCTGAAGATAGGCCCCTTTAACTGTCTGACTAAGAATTTCCATAGTAGACCAGTGGATTATCCCTTCTTCTGCATACCTTTTATACATGGCAGTTGCTTGTCCTAATTCTTTATATCGGATGAATTTACCACTATTAAGACCAAATCTATCATTTAATGCTATCCAATCAGCTTTAAGTGTCGCCGAAAGCTCCTTATGAGTTTCCTTCATAGAGAGTTTTTTTGTCTTGTCTTTCTCTTTAGATATGGCTTCCTTTAACTCTGCTAGCTCTTTAGTACGTATAGACAAAGACTTATATTCCTCTGAACTAACACGGCGATGTTCTTGACAGTTGATCCAATTTGTTACGGCTCGTTTTAACTTGTAGCCATATTTAAAACGTTTGGCTAGAAAATCATCATAACCTTTGGTATTCAAAGGGATTTCTAAAGTATACACTCCCCTACTCCTTTCTCTAAGAAAATATCCTTGCTAATTTGCCATATAGACCTAGTCTCTCATATATCGAAGACACCTCTTATGATGCCTTCTCATTCACTTGTTGTATTTAAAGCCTCAACGTTACAGAGCCAATTTTTCCATTCCAATAGTAAACTAGATTAGTATAAATTCTCCCACTGTGTGATGGAGTCTGGAAGTATTACTTTATAATTCTCGTAAAAGTCAATTAATTCATTTGGCGTAATAACGACAATATTATCCACCTTATCAGCATTCAACACTTCTGGTGCAAAGAGGAACACTTCATAACCATTCTGGGTAAAATCAGTAAATTGCAACGCATCAAGTGCTTCAGCTTTTCTACCCTTTACTTGAACAACTGCCTTTCTCACCCGCTTAGGATCTCTAGATAAAAACTCGCATTCTACTTTTATAGTCGTCGAT
>JBKWCO010000253.1:0-2141 GCA_046975465.1 Streptococcus sp.
GTTTTATGACATAGCAAGTGACCTCTCTTTTTTAGGCTCATTCTAAAAAGCTATCAATTCAGCAATGTAAGCGGATTCTATTTTTCTAGTTTTTCTCCAAACTTTTTTAAACTTTTTTTGAACTTTAAGGCTAAAATGGGTTAAAAAATAATTTAGTAAATTTACTATTTTTACATTTACAAAGATTCCCAACTATGTTATCATGAATTTAGTAATTTTACTAAATCTCAAAAAGGATCATTTTTATGAAAAGAAAACAATTATCTGGAAAGCGCATCGGCATTGTTTTTGGAACTTTCGCTCCAATGCACGTTGGACACGTTGACCTCATTACCAAGGCAAAACGTGCTAATGACAATGTACTCGTCATCAGTGGCGACAACACACAAGAAGATCGTGGGACACGCGCAGGCCTATCACTCAATCGACGTTTCCGTTATGTTCGAGAAGTCTTCTATGATGATGAATTAGTCGTTGTGGATAAACTAGACGAAGCTGGGATGCCAGCCTATCCAGAGGGCTTTAATCGTGTCAAAGAGCTTATCGCTAAGAATACGGATGAGCCTGAAAAGATTACCTTCTATGTTGGAGAACCAGAGTATGTGACTGAGCTCAATCGCTATTACCCTCAAGCCCAGGTAGAACTCATTGAACGTTCTATTATCAATATCTCTGCTACTGAGATTCGCGACAATCCGATGGAAATTGGCGTTTATCACCAAGCCTTTCCGTCGCCACTTTACTCGCAAGGTCCTTGTTGTGGGCTCTGCTAGCGGTGGAAAAACTACTCTTGTTAAAGATTTGGCCCGAACTTACAACGCTCCCTGCTCTCTTGAATATGCTAGGGAGTATCAAGAAAAGTATAATGTACGAGATGACGAGTTAGATACCAACGACTATGTTCACCTCCTAACAGATCAATATGCCCAGACCTCTGATATCATTGACAAAGGGCAACACTCAGGACTTATCTTTGCGGACACCAATTCCACAGTCACTAAGGTCTATATTGACTACTATTTGAAAGAAAACATCTCCCAAGAAGAGTTCGACATGTTGGATCGTCTCTATCGGTAACTCAAGCCCGTGAAAAGTGGGATTTGATTTTTGTGATCCTGCCAAAATCAAACTATGTAGATGATGGTTTCGATGACATGACTGGCTGATAATCAAACACGTGACTGGTTTACCCAGCACCTCCTAGACCTCCTATCACCATTCAAGGATAAAATCGTTATTTTAGGGGAAAATAGCAATAGCGACAGCTTCTTTGCGGACAACTACCACAATGCCAAAAAGCAATCAAGGAACGTTTACACATCGAGATTTAGAAGACTGATGTAAAGCAATCATCATTTGCACTTACAATAAATAAAGGAGGAAACCTATGACTAAAACCTTCGAAAACTCTGGTAGTGAAAAGGAATTTTTGGACATCTATAGGCGAGAGGAAGTGGATAAGTACGTTAAGCCCTCAGTGACCGTTGACTCTGTCATCTTCCGCTATTATGAAGGAAGAGTCCAAACCTTACTTATCAAGCGAAAAAACCATCCCTTCATGGGGAAATACGCCCTCAGTGGTGGCTTCGTTCAGGAGCAAGAAGATCTCAATCTAGCTGTCTGTCGTGAGGTACAGGAGGAAACATCCGTTAAACTCAACCCTGACCACATTGAGCAACTCATTACAGTGGGAACATCTATCGTGATCCTCGAATGTGGACCATTACAGTGGCTTATCTCTGCTTTATGACCTTTAATGACATTCAAGTGGAAAAGGCTGCCGACGATGCCGCGTCTACGCATTGGTTAGACATCGCCATGGTAGACGGTCGACTGCAACTTGTTGATGGCGATAAGACACTGTCACATGATGACCTCGCCTTTGACCACTGGGAAATCCTCTTAACAGCTATGGAACGTATCAAGGGACGACTCGAATACTATCCAACTATCCTTTCCATTATGCCCGAAGAAAACACCTTGACCACCTACCGTCAACTTTTTGGTACCTTTAATGAAGACTACCTCAAGATGGATTCCACAAATTTCTTGCGTCGCTTTAAACACCTCTTCCAAAAAACAGGTCGTCAGGTAGCTACTAGAACCAGAAAGGCTGCCACCTACACATATCATATCAAGCC
>JBKWCO010000254.1:0-2117 GCA_046975465.1 Streptococcus sp.
ACCAAATATAACAAAAATTGATGAAAATAAAGACTACGGCATATTTGTAGTAGAACCACTAGAACGTGGTTATGGTACAACGCTTGGGAACTCACTTCGTCGTGTACTTCTTGCATCTCTACCGGGTGCTGCTGTAACATCTATCAATATTGAAGGTGTATTGCACGAATTCGATACAGTTCCAGGTGTCCGTGAAGATGTGATGCAAATCATTCTGAACGTCAAAGGGATTGCTGTAAAATCTTACGTCGAAGACGAAAAAACAATTGAACTTGATGTTCAAGGTCCAGCTGAAGTTACTGCTGGAGATATCTTGACTGATAGCGACATTGAAATTGTTAACCCTGATCATTATCTTTTCACTATCGCTGAAGGAGCTTCTTTGAAAGCGACTATGACAGTAGCTACAAACCGTGGTTATGTTCCAGCTGATGAAAACAAGAAAGATGATGCACCAGTGGGAACATTGGCTGTAGATTCAATCTACACACCAGTGAAAAAAGTCAATTATCAAGTTGAACCTGCTCGTGTAGGTAGCAACGATGGTTTTGATAAATTGACAATCGAAATCATGACAAACGGAACAATCATCCCTGAAGATGCCCTCGGTCTCTCGGCTCGCGTTTTGATTGAACACTTGAACTTGTTTACTGACCTTACTGATGTTGCTAAAGCTACTGATGTAATGAAAGAAACTGAAAAAGTGAACGATGAAAAGGTGCTTGACCGTACCATCGAAGAACTTGATTTGTCTGTACGCTCATATAACTGTTTGAAACGTGCCGGTATTAATACCGTTCATGATTTGACAGAAAAAACTGAGCCTGAAATGATGAAAGTCCGTAACCTAGGTCGTAAATCTCTTGAAGAGGTCAAAGTTAAGTTGGCTGATCTTGGACTTGGACTCAAAAACGATAAATAATAATATAGGAGGATAACATGGCTTACCGTAAACTTGGACGCACAAGCTCACAGCGTAAAGCGGTTCTTCGTGATTTGACTACAGATCTTATCATTAACGAAGCAATCGTTACAACTGAAGCACGTGCTAAAGAAATCCGTAAAACAGTTGAAAAAATGATCACTCTTGGTAAACGTGGTGATTTGCACGCACGTCGTCAAGCAGCTGCATTTGTACGTAACGAAATTGCATCTGAAAGCTATGATGAAGCAACTGATAAATATACTTCAGTAACTGCTCTTCAAAATCTTTTCTCAGAAATCGCACCTCGTTTTGCTGAACGTAACGGTGGATACACTCGTATCCTTAAAACAGAACCACGTCGTGGCGATGCTGCCCCAATGGCAATCATCGAACTTGTTTAATTTTTATCAATTTTGTTGAGTGTTATGATGATGGAATAGCTTAGCTTTTCTTAGTCTAGCTCTGGTCTACCGCTGGGCATACGCCTAGCGGGAACACTCATCATAAAAATGGGAATAAATAAGCATGTAACGCTTGTTTACGAAAGGTAATACTGTTATTTTTCGTAAGCAGGCGTTTTTTTGGCTCCTTGTCAACTGTAGTGGGTGACGAAAAGCTAACATCTAGAGAGGACCTGATAGGTCTTCTCTTTTTTTATGTTTAGAGTGATGAAGACACGTTTCTTAAAGTTGATGAAGTTTCTAAAACCGAAGCCCAACCGTTTGATGTCTTTAATCAACTTGTTAGTCGCTTCGAGTTTCGCGTTTGAATAGTCAGTTTCTAGCGCATTCTTGATGTATTGCTTGTGTCTAAGAAAAGTCCTAAAGACCGTTTGAAAGTAGTGATTGACCTTGCTCATGTTCTCCTCTATTGACTCAAAAAACTCATCTACCCTCTTCTCCTGAAAGTGAAAAAGCAAAAGCTGATAGAGGTTGTAGTCATTAGCGAGCTCTTCTGAAAAGTCTAGAGTCTTCTCAACGACTTCATGTGGTGCTAAAGTTTGTCGGAAAGTCTTTGAATAAAAAGAGTTGAGAGATAACTTACGGCTGTCCTTTTGGAAGAGTCGCCAGTGATTTTTCAAGGCTCGATAGGGTAGTGACTTCTTATCAAACTGGTTCATAATAGCAATTCTTGTCTTTAAAAATGCTCGACCAAGGTGCTGGATAATGTGGAAACGATCAAGAACGATTTT
>JBKWCO010000255.1:0-2108 GCA_046975465.1 Streptococcus sp.
TAAGTAACATTCTGTAAAAAACTTGTAATATTTGTCACCGAGTGTTACAATCAACCTGTAACATCAATTCGATAGAGAGAATAATTGATATGAAACGAGAAAAATTTTTACACGAACAACAACGTTTTTCCATTCGTAAATATTCATTTGGGGCAGCATCAGTTCTTTTAGGAGCTAGTTTGGTCTTTGCTGGTCAAGCTTTGGCTGATGAGCATCATGAGGTTTCAACATTTTCAGATGCCACTTTGCGTGCTACCTCAGATAGTGATGCTGTGACAGCAGCTGATATTTTCAGTGGTGTAGCGACCGATGGGGTAGTATCAAGCGAGAAAGCTAGCCAAGTCTCAACAACTAGCCAAACCGCTAGTGAAACCGCTACTAGCGAGGCTAGAAGTGAAGTGAGTGCCTCACAAACATCTGATAAAGCATCTGAAACTGCAGTTGCCCCTTCAGCTGTGACAAATCGCACAAATCTAGCTGAAAAAGATGCTAATCTTGATGTATCTGCCTTAACGAGAGCAGCTGTCAATACTAGTTTGGCAAGCCAACCAGCTACAACTACAGACAGCGACCTTCCAAGCCAAGGAACTTATGTCTACAAGGAACGTACAGAGGTTAAGAATCAACCTAAGGTATCTGCCAAGGCTGAATTTTATGTAAATCCAGGGGACAGCGTCCTTTACGATCAAGTCGTGACAGCTGATGGCTACCAATGGATTAGCTACAAATCATACTCTGGCGTGCGTCGTTATGCGCCAGTGAAACCAGTGGCAGCTGGTAGTGGTAACGGTAATAGTGGTAATGGGGATGGTAAGCCTTCTAATGGCGCTCAAGTCACAACAGGTGCTTTGAACATCCCAGCGACAGGAACTTTCTACTTTACACGTGACACAGATATTAAGAAAGAACCAAAAGCAGACCTCAAACCTACTTTTGTTTTCAGTAAGGGTGACCATGTTATCTATGACAAAGTTTTGACTGCGGATAACCACCAATGGATTTCTTACCTTGGTTATGACTATGTTCGCTACTATGCCGATATTGCGACTTTAACACCTGCCAAAGCTGAAACACCAACTGTTAAACCAACAGAAACTAATCAAGCAAAACCAGAAACTAGTGGTGCTGAAAAGCTTCCAGCAAGTGGTACTTATAATGTGACACGTAGCTTGAATGTTAAAAATGAACCTAAGGCTTCTGCAGAAACACTTTATACCTTGGAAAAAGGCTACAAAGTGAACTATGACAAGGTCTTGACTGCGGATAACCACCAATGGATTTCTTACATTAGCTACAGTGGTACACGTCGTTATGTGGATATTGCTACCTTGAAAACTACTGGCTCTCAGCCACAAGAAAACCGTGTTTCTGGTAACCTTACTATCAGCAATCAAACTTCTAATGGCTTTGATGTAGTCGTAACCAATGTTTCAGGTGGCGACAAAGAAGTTAAAGAAGTACGTGTTCCAATCTGGTCAGATAAGAATGGTCAAGATGATCTCACATGGTATCATGCCGACAAACAATCAGACGGTAGCTACAAGGTTCATGTAGATACAGCCAGCCATAAGGGTGATGCGGGTACTTATTCTGTGCATCTTTACTATATGTTGGATGGTAAGCGAACTTATATTACCGGAAACCTACCTTCTGATTACAGATATCTCAAGTAACAGGAAAATTGACGATTACCAATCAAACCTCTAATGGCTTCGATGTTGTCGTAACTAATGTTTCAGGTGGTGTAGACGGTCCAAGAAGTTCGTGTTCCAATTTGGTCAGATAAGAATGGTCAAGATGATCTTACTTGGTATCATGCCGATAAACAATCAGATGGAAGCTACAAGGTTCATGTAGATAAAGCAAGCCATAAGGGTGATGCTGGTACCTATTCTGTCCATCTTTACTATATGTTAGATGGTAAACGAACTTATATTACCGAAACTACAGCCACAGTTCCTGAATCTCAAGTAACAGGGAAATTGACAATCAACAACCAAATGTCTAATGGCTTTGATGTTGTCGTTACCAATGTTTCAGGTGGTGGCAAAGAAGTTAAAGAAGTCCGTGTTCCAATCTGGTCAGATAAGAATGGCCAAGACGACCTT
>JBKWCO010000256.1:0-2063 GCA_046975465.1 Streptococcus sp.
GGTACAACTTATGCCATGTTTGAACCAGCTCTTGACTATGTGGTTGCTAAGATTCCACGTTTCCCATTTGATAAATTTGAACACGGTGAACGTCGTCTTGGTACTCAAATGAAAGCAACAGGTGAAGTTATGGCTATCGGTCGTAACATCGAAGAGTCACTTCTTAAAGCCTGCCGTTCACTTGAAATCGGTGTTTACCACAATGAAATACCTGAGCTTGCGGACGTCACAGACGATGCTTTGGTTGAAAAGATTGTCAAAGCTCAAGACGACCGTCTCTTCTACCTTTCTGAAGCCATCCGTCGTGGTTACACTATTGAAGAATTGTCAGAGTTGACTAAGATTGATATCTTCTTCCTCGACAAATTGCTCCATATCTTTGAATTGGAACAAGAATTGGCTACTCACGTAGGCGATGTTGATGTTTTGAAAGAAGCTAAACGTAACGGTTTCTCTGATCGTAAGATTGCTAATCTTTGGAATCAAACAGCCGACCAAGTTCGTGCGACACGTTTGGAAAATCATATTGTTCCTGTCTACAAGATGGTCGATACCTGTGCGGCTGAGTTCGAGTCATCAACACCGTATTTCTACTCAACTTACGAGTGGGAAAATGAATCAATCAAGTCTGATAAAGAATCTGTCATCGTTCTTGGTTCAGGTCCTATCCGTATTGGACAAGGGGTTGAGTTCGACTATGCGACAGTTCACTCTGTAAAAGCTATCCAGGCTGCAGGTTACGAAGCTATCATCATGAACTCTAACCCTGAGACAGTTTCAACAGACTTCTCAGTTTCAGATAAACTTTACTTCGAACCATTGACTTTCGAAGACGTGATGAACGTTATCGAATTGGAACAACCTAAGGGTGTCGTGGTTCAGTTTGGTGGACAAACAGCCATCAACTTGGCAGAGCCATTGTCTAAAGCTGGTGTGAAAATCTTGGGTACACAGGTTGCTGACCTTGACCGTGCCGAAGACCGTGACCTCTTTGAACAAGCCCTTAAAGATTTGGACATTCCACAACCACCAGGACAAACAGCGACAAACGAAGAAGAAGCGGTTGAAGCAGCTCGTAAGATTGGCTTCCCAGTTCTTGTTCGTCCGTCATACGTTTTGGGTGGACGTGCCATGGAAATCGTGGAAAATGAAGACGACCTTCGCTCTTACATGCGTACAGCCGTTAAGGCGAGTCCTGACCACCCAGTCCTTGTCGATAGTTATATCATTGGACGTGAGTGTGAAGTGGATGCCATCTCTGATGGTAAGGATGTCTTGATTCCAGGTATCATGGAACACATCGAACGTGCAGGGGTTCACTCAGGGGACTCAATGGCAGTTTACCCACCACAAACCCTTTCTAAGAAAATCCAAGAGACTATCGCTGACTACACTAAACGCTTGGCTATTGGTCTTAACTGTATCGGTATGATGAACATTCAGTTTGTTATTAAGGATGAAACGGTCTATGTTATCGAGGTTAACCCGCGTGCAAGTCGTACCGTACCATTCTTGTCTAAGGTTACTGATATCCCGATGGCTCAAGTTGCTACAAACTTGATTCTTGGTAAATCATTGGCTGAGCAAGGTTACAAAGATGGTCTTTACCCAGAAAGTAACCATGTTCATGTCAAAGCACCAGTCTTCTCATTCACAAAATTGGCTAAGGTAGATAGCCTCCTTGGACCTGAAATGAAATCAACTGGTGAAGTTATGGGTACAGATGCGACTCTTGAAAAAGCGCTCTATAAAGCCTTTGAAGCATCTTACCTCCACTTGCCAACCTTTGGTAACGTTATCTTCACTATTCATGATGATACTAAAGAAGAAGCCCTTGACTTGGCCCGTCGTTTCGATGCTATCGGTTATGGTATCTATGCCACTGAAGGTACAGCCAAGTTCTTGAATGAACACGGGGTTCACGCAACGCTTGTTAACAAATTGGGTGAAAATGATGATAACGACATTCCAGCCCTCGTTCGTACAGGTAAAGCGCAAGCTATTATCAATACGGTTGGTAACAAACGTACTTATGACGAAGACGGAGCAGCTATCCGTAGCTC
>JBKWCO010000257.1:0-2048 GCA_046975465.1 Streptococcus sp.
CTGCACGATGATACAACTGGTTAGTTTCTGAACTTACAGGACCTGATACAATCAATGGTGTACGGGCTTCATCGATAAGAACCGAGTCAACCTCATCGACCAAGGCATAGTTCAATGGACGTTGTACCATGTTTTCCTTACGAACAACCATGTTATCACGAAGATAGTCGAAACCTACCTCTGAGTTGGTTGAGTAAGTGATGTCACAGTTATAAGCTTCACGTTTTTCAGCTGGTGATTTGGCTGAAAGGTTAATCCCTACTGACAAACCAAGCCAACTATAAAGCTCACCCATTTCAGTCGCATCACGCTCTGAAAGGTATTCGTTAACGGTGATAACGTGTACACCTTCACCTGAAATAGCATTTAGGTAAACAGGCATTGTCGCAGTCAGGGTTTTCCCTTCCCCTGTACGCATCTCTGGGACGTCACCATGGTGAAGAACGATACCACCCATGATTTGCACACGATATGGGAAAAGTCCAAGGACACGTTTTGCCCCTTCACGAACAACTGCAAATGCCTCTGGCAAGAGTTGGTCTAGGCTTTCTCCGTTTTGATATCGTTTTTTAAATTCTTCTGTTTTTGCCTGAAGTTCTTCATCTGAAAGAGCCGCCATTGCATCAGCATAGCTCTCGACTTTCTTGGCAGTTTTTTCTAGTTTCTTAATTTCGCCTTTATCATTTTCAATGACTTTGCGTAATATATTTGCCATCTTTTTTCCTTTCGACAGTCTTTATCTCCATATTTTACCACAAAAGCCCCCTTTAAACAAGAAATCACTCAAGGATTGACAAAGAAAAAAGCCCTAGTTTAAGGGCTTTCACAATGGATTCGCAAATAAACTAAAACTTTTTTATTAGATTCACTGAAAATATCGACAATAATACTTTATGCCTACTTCTCAGAGTTTTCTTAGCTCTCTAGGATATCCTCAAAATCATGCAAAAGATTTTCAAAAGCCTGCTCAAAGAAGGCATGGTCGGTGCTACTATAAGCCTTCATTATCATAGGACTAGCTTCAAAATCAACGTAGAATTGATAGTCCAAGACACCATTTTTCCAGTAAAATTTGATGCTAGGGGAAGCTGTTTTTTCACCACACATACCAGGAATTGCCCGTTGTAAGCCATAAATGTGGTCGCCATAGTCTTTCAGACGATAATAAGCTCCTTCAAAATAATATGATTTGTTGATTTCAATACGCTCAAATAGTACAGCTAAAACTTTTTCATTACTCATACTTAAGCCTCGTTAGGGTGACTGACAATCATCTCCAATTGTCCATCAATTTCCCAATCTGTCACATCATTTGGAAGAATAAGTGATCACCTTTCTTTAGACAATAAATGCGTGAATCGATAGTCATGGTCCCATTGCCAGAAAGTACGGAACAAAGCAAATAGGGAGGCGCTTGTAGAAGTCAACCAAGCCACTGAGTTTCCATTTATACACAGTGAAAAAGGAGTTTGATGTCAAACAAGTCGACTCTAATTGCAAGGTCTTAACAGTTGCTGGGACACTATTTTCTGGATTCCCTAGATTCAAGACATCAGAGACTGTTGAATATGAAGTTCACGTTTATTTCCCTGATCATCCCTACGATCAAAATCATATACACGGTAAGTAGTATCACTAGATTGTTGAGTCTCTAAGATAAGGATACCTGGACCAATAGCATGCATGGTACCACTTGGTACAAAGAAAAAGTCACCTTTCTTAACAGGAGTTTTCGACAAAAGTCCATCCCAATCACCTGCTTCAATCAAGGATGCCAGCTCTTCCTTTGTCTTAGCCTTGTGACCATAAATAATTTCTGCACCCTCTTCAGCATCAATAATATACCAACATTCTGTCTTTCCTAGCTCACCTTCGTGCTCTAGCCCATAGGCATCATCAGGGTGTACCTGCACTGAAAGCCAGTCATTAGCATCCAAAATCTTGGTCAACAAAGGAAAAACACTAGTCTTGGGGTTCCCAAAAAGTTCTGGATTATCCTTGTAAAGCTCTGCCAGGTGGAAACCAGCATATTTTCCATTTTTGACATA
>JBKWCO010000258.1:0-2046 GCA_046975465.1 Streptococcus sp.
ATCTGGCTCAAAGAAGGCTGTATCGAATCCCCTGAGGAATTAGCCGATATCATTCTTGAAGCTGTCATCATTAAAGTAAAATAAGCTAGAGCCTTTAAGGCCTAGCTTATTTTTTTATTAAATATCAAAATCAAAACCATCAAGAGTGGCAAAGTAATCATCCATCGTCTCTGCACGGCGAATCATACGAGTTGTGCCATCTTCTTGGTAGAGAATTTCTGCAGAACGAAGGCGTCCATTATAGTTGTAACCCATTGAGAAACCATGAGCACCTGTGTCGTGGATAACCAATGTATCTCCAATACGAGCTTCTGGCAATTCACGGTTCTTAGCAAACTTATCATTATTTTCACAAAGCGAACCTGTCACATCAACTACTTGAATGTCACCATCTGGATTAGTCATATTCGTGATGTGGTGGTAGGCATCGTACATAGCTGGACGGAGCAAGTTAACCGCAGAAGCATCTACACCAACATAGCGACGATAAGTGTCCTTAATATGAAGAACCTTAGTAACGACAAGGCCATGAGGTGCTGTCATGAAACGCCCAAGCTCAGTGTAAATACTGATGTGTCCAAGACCATTCGGAACAAGGATTTCATCAAATTTAGCATGAACGCCTTCACCGATAACGGCAATATCATTTTGTTTATTGGCTGGTGTGTAGTCCACTCCAACACCACCTGATAAGTTGATAAAGTCAAGACTGACACCTAATTGTTCTTGATTTCTACAGCCAATTCAAATAGCTGAGCAGCTAAGGTTGGATAGTACTCATTAGTGACGTATTAGATGCTAAAAAGCGTGCAAGCCAAATGATTTAACCCCTTTTTCTTGAGGTAGGCATAACCCTTAAAGAGTTGTTCCTTAGTCATCCCAAATTTAGATTCTTCAGGATGGTCCATAATGTCTGTACCAAGAGAAAAGACCCCCCTGGATTAAAACGCAAAGAAAGGGTCTCTGGAAGTCCCGCAACTTCTTCTAAAAAAAAATATCTTCGTAAGCATCAAGGTTAATTGTCGCATCAATGTTACGAGCATATACAAATTCTTCAGCACGTGTGTCATTAGATGTAAAGCTAATGGCGCTACTATCAAAACCAATTTTCTTACTCATGACAAGCTCTGTATCGGTCGCACAATCGACACCACACCCTTCTTCCTTCAAGATTTTGAGGATTGCTGGATTAGGTGTAGCTTTTACAGCAAAGAATTCTTTAAAACCTGGATTCCACGAAAAGGCTGCATTAACTGCACGCGCTGTTTCACGAATACCTTTTTCATCGTAAAGATGGAAAGGTGTTGGAAATTCTGCAGTGATTTGTTCAAGTTTATCAGCCGTAATAAAAGGTGTTTTTGTCATTTGATTCTCCATTTTTTTACAATAGTAATCCTATTATAGCATAAGAAAAGGCTTGAAACCCAATTTTCTAATAATCTCAAGGCATATTTCATGATACAATAGACCTACAACCTAATAAAATAATGGGGGATTATTTATGAAAAAATATCTTTACTCTGGAGCACTTGCTCTAGCAACCATCTTGACATTATCAGCATGTGCCAAGCCAAAACTTGATGCCAAGCTTTCTGTTAACGATATTGTCTATATGTCAGGAAGCGACCTCAAGCTCAAGGACGACCAAACCCTAGTCGAAGTTTCATTCAAACTCGAGAATACTTCGGAAGATATGGAAAATGAGCTCAAAACATCTGCTAAACAATTCTACCTCAAAGATAAAGATGGTAAAAAAGTCACAGCAAGCAAGCTCGACAAGGGCGACCTACCTACTCTCTTCAATAAAAATAAGAACGTAGAGGACGCTACAGATGACTTTGGAAAGCTTGAAGCTGACGACTACAAGACTGTCTCACTCTTTTTCGAAGTTAACAACGACGAAAGCTATAAACTCTATTTTGAATCAAAAGATGAAAAAACAGAGGGACAAACAGTTTCTACTAGCCTAAAAGATTTCGATGGTAAAACAACTACCAATGTTAAAAAGGCTGTTGATGCTTATTTCAATGCAGTTCTTCTAGGTGG
>JBKWCO010000259.1:0-2041 GCA_046975465.1 Streptococcus sp.
AGAGCAATATTGGAACTTAGTGATGGCTTTCTATGCAAAGAGTTTGTATTAAGCATATCTCTAAGTGACTTGTGTGAGATTATCCAGCAATCTACCTCAAAACGTATCTCTTAAAAGAGTATTGCTTACCTGACTGATAAACTTTTAAAACTCGCTAAACAATCTTTTTGTGCAATCAAGAAAACCTCTCCAATGCTTGAAGAGGTTCGTTCCTATGCTCAAGAATTACTTCGTCTTTCTGAACGCAGACAAGTTGTCTTAAACGACATGGTAGCTCTAGCTCAGCCTTTACCAGAGCATGACATCTTACGGTCAATTCCTGACATCGCAGAAACCACAGCGATAACCATCATTGGCGAATTGGGAAATATTCGTTGCTTTCAGTCTACCAATTCATGCCATATTGCTGACTTTTATGAGAAACGAAAAAGACAATACCTTCAACAAATCCTCATGCAGTTCCTTCAATACATCGTCTCATTCAGACAATGTTTTACCTCAAGTACCTAACCTTTATCTTCACTGCTAAAAAAACTGTCAAGTTTGACTATCCATTTAATTGTATCTCCTTATAAATAAGGTCTCGTTTTTTTGAGTGATTAATTTCTAAGTTACTATGAAGAATATAGCATTAGCTTTAAACCCCCTTCACATAATATTTTTTGTATAAAAAGTATTGATTTGTCTTTGGCCTTAAAAGTACTTAAAATTATATCCTTTCCCCTTTATTCATTCTAAATACTATTTAAATACAACACTTTCTGAGTTGAATAATAGTTTACCACTAGAGAAACGAAGTTGAGAACTCCTTAAAAATCTTTTTTCAATCACTTCATCTACTGCAGCATCGTCAAAATGGATAACTTCTCCGACTTTTTTCAAACATCCCGCTTCACTAGAATCAAGCAAGCTGAAGATTTTCGCTAAATCTGGAACTTCTCCGACACCAGCGTGTTTAAACAATTCGGCTAGAGGAATGTAATTGGTTAGTGTCTTAAGTGGTAAATTCTGAATGTATTCTCTACAACCTTCCATAAAGGCTATTTTTTTAACTTCATTTTGTTGACGAATATTTGTCAAACTAGAAATTCTCACTTGAACTTCTTTTGATGCTATCTTATCTTGTCCTGCGATCAACATATCAAATAGCATATATTGATAGTAGGTTGATATCACATCTTTAGCAATGGCTTTAGCTTCAGTCGCAGGCTTTCCTTCTTCGATTAGTTTTCTCCAAAGTTTATCAGAAATATCTCTTGTTGCTTGGTAAAACCAAGGTGAGCCAAACTTTTCGTATCGAGTAATTGCAAATGGCCCTTCTGAGTCAATCATATACTCAATAATTGTTTTACATAAATCATCATTAAATACATGAATGAATGATTCTAGCTTTTCTTCTAGGTCTTCTAAAGTGATTTTTTTAGGGTTATTGGTTGCTGTTGTCATTGTCCCTCCCTTATCTTCCATCATAAAACGCTCCATAATATTTTAAGTACCAAAGATTAGCAATAAATACTATCTTGTTCCTAAAATATCGTCTGTAGAGACACCAAAGTATTCGGCTAAGGCTATAACGTTTTCCATACGAATATCAGCTCCACTTTCCCATTTGTCGATAGTCCCTGCATCAACATTAAGATCATGAGCTAACGCTTTTTTTGAGAGCTTCTTTCGTCGTCTCAATTCCGAAATAATGTTTCCCATGTATATATAACCTGCCTAATCTTTATGTTTCTGTATTGATTTTACAATTTTTGTGTCAAACAATCAAGAGAAATTCATAATAAAATTACACTTTACTCACATTTTTTTAATTGTTTAGCTATTAAAAAAACAAAAAACATGATTTTTATCGTAGTTTCTTTTATTTTTCAAGATTATTTCCTTTAATATTCTTATCTTCAAAGAAAAAAATATCTGTCTATTTATTCAGTAAATTTAGTATTTAAAGTATTATTTTTTCTGTATTTGTTTATTATTTCTAAAACTGTTATAATAATTCTGACTGTAAAAATTATAATTCTTTTAGGAAGATGTATGT
>JBKWCO010000260.1:0-2040 GCA_046975465.1 Streptococcus sp.
ACATTGTTCAAAACAAGGACGATCAAAGCAAGCAACTAGGAAATGCTGGCTATCCAAAACCTATCATTGACGCCTACAAAAAAGGTGGTTACCCAGCTGGTGATACTAAATATACTGTCTTTGGACAAGTCATCAAAGGCATGGATGTCGTTGATACCATCGCTAACCTTGAAGTCGATGACAACAGCAAACCAAAAGAAAATGTAACGGTTAATTCCGTTGAAGTTGTTAAAGACTACAAATTCAAATAAACAAAAATCCGAGAAGTTAATTCTCGGATTTCTTTTTTATTTAACAGCTGTGAGGAGATAGTCACCAGTGTTAACACGAGCTTCTTTAGTCGTTAAGACATCATCAAAGTCAGCTGTATTGGTCACAATAACTGGCGATAACTGGTAATTTAGCCTCTCGATAGTTGCTAGTCCAATTCTATAAGTTTTTGCTCTGTTTGTACAACTTCACCTGCTCCACATAGGTCTTGAAGCTTTACCGGCAAGAGAAACAGTGTCCATGCCATGAATGAGAAGCTCTGCACCATTTTCAGTTGTCAAACCAATCGCATGTCCAGTAGGGAAGACTAAATTAACGGTTGCTTAGCTGGTGTGACAACTACCCCATCAGTAGGGTCAATAGCGATACCTTTACCCATAGCTCCTGAGGCAAAGACTTGGTCAGGAACTTGGTCAAGTGGGACAACATTCCCGATAAGTGGGCTCGCAATAATTTCTTGTTGAATTTCTTTAGGAGCAGGTGCAGCTTCTTCAGCTTTTTCCTCAACCTTAGCTGCTCCACCACCATAAAGAGTTGGCACTGGCGCAAAGAGTTGGATGAGGAAGGATGCAAGTGCACCCACGATAGCAATAATAATCGCAAGAGTGACTTTGCTAAGGCTACCATCAGGACCAATCAACGTTGGGAAGACGAAGATACCCATAGCTCCTGCTGAATACATTGGAATATTGAAGCCCATCATAGCAGCTCCAAGGAAACCTGAAACCACACATGAGATATAGAATGGGACTTTCATCGGAAGGGTAACCCCATAGATAGCTGGTTCTGTGACACCAAAGATTGATGAAATGAAGGCCGGCATAGAGATGGTACGTACTTTGTCTTTACTACATGATATTCTAGAACCTCTGTTTGCGTGAAACATGGAAGAAGAGCAAAGAAGCAAAATCGTAGAATGACCTTTAGTCAACTTCAAGGATACCAAGTGGTCATGCCCAGTGCATACCAAACATATCGAATTTGCCAGAGAACACTAAGGACAAAACCGTAAACGACTGGACTGAATCCCATAATTGCTTGGAACACATTAGTCAATAGGCCCAGAAGTTATTAGCAAGCGGACCTACAACCAAGAAAGTCAATGGCACTGTAATGCAATGTAAACAGTACCGCAAAGACTTTAATGACATCAGGAGTAATCTTGTAAAGAATTTTGAATGTAGGAAGCCACCCAAATTGCCAAGATAGAAGGCATTACTGTTGATAGGTACCCCTGCAGGAAGCGTAAACGGAATAACCCCTAGAACATGACCTTGACCTGCCTTTGGAAGAGCTGCCACTAGCGTAGCAATATCAGGATAAACAAGTGCTCCTGCAATCGCAATAGCTGTAAACTCATTAACCTTGAAACGACGAGCTGATGTCAAGGCAATCAAGATTGGCAAGAACTGGAAGAAACCATCCCCCGCCGCATTCAAGATAACATACATAGGACTTGTCGCAGCTGACAGGCCACATGCCGCCATGATAGCGACTACCCCTTTGATAATCCCGGCCGCAGCCAATGGACCAAGGAAAGGTTGGAAAATACTTGATACCAAAGATACAAAGCGATCAAAGAGATTACCCTTTGGTGCATCCCCCTCATCAAGATCAAGACTTCCACCTGCCGGAAGACCTCCAACTTGGAGAACCTCCGCATAAACATCAGGCACATGGTTACCGATAACTACTTGATATTGTCCACCTGCCTTAACAACAGTAACAACGCCGTCACGATTCTTAAGGTAGTCATCATCTGCTTTAGAC
>JBKWCO010000261.1:0-2021 GCA_046975465.1 Streptococcus sp.
GACCCATTCTCGTCTCGAAAGTCTTAACTTTTTAATAGATAAAGAGGCAAGTGGGGTTTTGGTCACGAGTTTAGTTGGGACTAAGTTACATTTGCCTAACCCTAAGGTTTATAAAGACTCTCGTATTGACTTAACACTAGGGGAGGAACATGATTTAGAGGCTCTCAGTAAGCATCTGACTCATATTGGATACCAAAGAGTAGAGCAGGTTCTCTCTCCTGGTGAGTTCAGTCGTAGGGGCGATATTTTAGATATTTATGAACTGACTGCAGAACTCCCCTACCGTTTAGAATTTTTTGGAGACGAGATTGATGGTATTCGTCAGTTTGATAGCGATAGTCAGAAATCTTTAGACAATTTAGAGCATGTTATCGTATCACCGGCAGATGATATTATCTTAACAAGAGAAGACTACCAACGTGCTGAGAAGGCCCTAGAAAGTGCGGTCTCAAAGGCAGAAGGTTCTCATAAGGCTTACCTTGAGGAGGTTCTGTCGGTTACGATTGATGGTTACCGTCATAAAGATTTGCGTAAGTTTTTATCTCTCTTTTATGATAAAGCTTACACCTTATTTGACTACCTTCCAAAGGAAGCTCCTGTATTCATTGATGATTTTCATAAAATAGTGGACCGCCACGGGCGTCTTGAATTGGAGGTGGCTAATCTTTTAACTGAGGATCTTCAACAAGGTAAGTCGCTAAGTCATCTAAATTACTTTGTGGATTCATTTAAGACTTTGCGTAACTATCATCCTGCTAGTTTCTTTTCAAATTTTCATAAGGGATTGGGAAATCTTAAATTTGATAAGTTGTATCAATTCACGCAATACCCTATGCAGGAGTTCTTTAACCAGTTCCCACTTCTAGTTGATGAAATACATCGCTATACCAAGAATAAGGCAACAGTTATTTTACAAGTGGGGTCTGAGAAGCAGCTCAAATCTTTGAAGGAAACCTTGGAAGAATATGATTTAGATTTACCCCTTAGTAGTTTTGGAGATTTGATACCTCATAAGCCTCAGTTAGTCTTAGGTAACTTATCCAATGGTTTTTACTTTGCGGATGAAAAGCTTGTTCTTGTCACTGAACGTGAGATTTTTCATAAAAAAGTAAAACGTCGTGCGCGTGCCAGTCACGTTTCCAATGCTGAGCGTCTCAAAGATTACAATGAACTTGAAAAAGGTGATTATGTTGTACACCAGACTCATGGTATCGGACAATTTAAAGGTATTGAGACCATTGAGATTAAAGGGGTGCATCGTGATTATCTGACTATCCAATATCAGGATGCGGCAACAATTTCTCTACCTGTTGAGCAGATTGAGAGTCTCTCTAAGTATGTGTCAGCGGACGGAAAAGAGCCTAAAATTAATAAACTCAATGATGGGCGTTTTCAAAAAACTAAACAAAAAGTAAGCAAGCAAGTAGAGGATATTGCCGATGATCTCTTAAAACTTTATGCTGAGCGTAGTCAACTTAAAGGTTTTGCTTTTTCACCAGATGATGATAACCAAAGGGATTTCGAAGATGATTTTGCCTATGCTGAGACAGAAGATCAATTGCGTTCTATCAAGGAAATTAAGGCAGACATGGAGTCAGACAAACCCATGGATCGTCTCTTGGTGGGGGATGTTGGTTTTGGTAAGACAGAGGTAGCTATGCGTGCTGCCTTCAAGGCGGCCAATGATGGAAAGCAAGTTGCTATCCTAGTTCCTACAACAGTTCTTGCCCATCAGCACTATTTGAATTTTAAAGAACGTTTTGAAAATCATGCTGTTGAGGTAGATGAACTCAGTCGTTTTAGAAGTAAAAAAGAGCAAAATGAGACTATTGAAAATCTAGCTAAAGGGCGTATTGATATTATTATTGGTACTCACCGCCTGCTGTCCAAAGATGTTAAGTTTTCTGATTTAGGATTGCTAGTAATTGATGAAGAACAACGTTTTGGCGTGAAGCATAAAGAGAAACTTAAGGAGTTGAAAGCTAAGGTTGATGTCCTTACTCTAACTGCGACACCTATTC
>JBKWCO010000262.1:0-2013 GCA_046975465.1 Streptococcus sp.
ATTTGCTTTTGGCAGCTTTAGGAATGTACTATTTGCGGTATGTTTGGCGGATGTATATCTTGGCGACCTCTTATCGCTTGGGTCAGATTATGAGGTCACGCCTTTTTGAGCATTTTACCAAGATGTCGCCTTCTTTTTATCAAAAGTACCGAACTGGGGACCTCATGGCTCATGCAACCAATGATATCAACTCTTTAACTCGCTTGGCTGGTGGGGGTGTCATGTCAGCCGTGGATGCCTCTATTACAGCCTTGGTAACCCTAATCACTATGTTTTTCAGCATTTCCTGGCAGATGACACTAGTGGCTGTCTTACCCCTACCTTTCATGGCTTTTGCGACTAGTCGTTTGGGCCGTAAGACCCATAAAGCTTTTGGAGAATCCCAGGCAGCCTTTTCAGAACTTAATAATAAGGTTCAGGAGTCGGTATCAGGGATCAAGGTAACCAAGTCTTTTGGCTATCAGGAGGCGGAGCTTCAGTCCTTCCAAGAGACCAATAAGATGACCTTTAAAAAGAATATGCATACCATGAAGTATGACAGCTTTTTTGATCCTTTGGTCTTGCTCTTTGTTGGCTCATCTTATGTTTTAACCCTTCTTGTCGGGGCCTTTATGATTCAGGCTAATCAGATAACGGTCGGAAATTTAGTAACCTTCATTACCTATTTGGATATGTTGGTTTGGCCTTTGATGGCCATTGGTTTCCTCTTTAATATCACACAGAGAGGAAATGTGTCCTACCAACGTATTGAAAATCTTCTGGAGCAGGAATCAGATGTTCAAGATCCTGCGCATCCTCTCCCAAGTATTGGAAATGGTCGCTTAGAATATGCGATTGACCGCTTTGCTTTTGAGGATGAGGATACTTTGAGAGATATTCATTTCACCTTGGACAAGGGGCAAACTCTTGGCTTGGTTGGGCAGACTGGTTCAGGAAAGACCGCCCTTGTCAAGTTGCTCTTGCGGGAGCACGATGTTAATCAAGGAGCCATCTATTTGAATGGGCATGACATCCGAGACTATCGCCTATCAGACTTGCGTAGCTTGATGGGCTATGTTCCTCAAGACCAGTTTCTCTTTGCTAGTTCCATTTTAGAAAATGTCCGCTTTGGTAATCCTGACCTCGCCTTTGATAAGGTGGAAGAAGCGACTAAGTTGGCTCAAGTTTATGATGATATCAAGGCTATGCCTGAAGGCTTTGAAACGATCATTGGTGAAAAGGGTGTCAGCCTATCAGGCGGTCAAAAACAACGTCTGGCCATGAGTCGGGCCATGATTCTGGATCCAGATATTTTGATTTTGGATGACTCCTTATCTGCGGTTGACGCCAAGACAGAATATGCTATTATTGACAATCTCAAACATACTCGTAAGGACAAGACGACTATCATTACCGCCCATCGTTTGAGTGCGGTGGTGCACGCTGACCTTATCTTAGTCATGCAGGATGGTCGTATCATTGAACGTGGCCGTCATGAGGATTTGCTAGCTCAGGGTGGTTGGTATGCCAAGACCTATGAGTCTCAACAGTTAGAAATGGAAGGAGGAGAAGCCGATGCCTAATCAAAACCAATGGTCTGTGTTTAAGCGTCTCTTGACTTATCTCAAGCCTTACAAATTCTTGACCTTTCTAGCTTTGGCCTTTCTCTTGTCCACAACGGTTATCAAGAGTATCATTCCCCTTGTGGCCTCTTATTTTATCGACCACTATCTTCATGATATGAATCATGCAGCAAGCTTGATTCTGATTGGTTACTATGGTCTTTATCTTTTGCAGACACTAGTCCAGTATTTGGGAAATCTCTTTTTTGCGCGTGTGTCCTACAGTATTGTCAGGGATATCCGCCGAGATGCCTTTGCCAATATGGAGAAACTAGGTATGTCTTACTTTGACAAAACTCCAGCAGGCTCTATCGTTTCCCGCTTGACCAATGATACAGAGACTATTAGCGAGATGTTTTCAGGGATTCTGTCTAGCTTTATTTCGGCTATCTTTATCTTTGTTACTACCCTT
>JBKWCO010000263.1:0-1985 GCA_046975465.1 Streptococcus sp.
GGTTAACATTAATCACTTTTAGTTTGATTTTTAGTAAATGGGAGCGACTCAAAAAATAGAAGTATTCGAAATGTAGAGTTCCTAAAAATCAAAATCGAGTAGTGACATTTATGTCACTACTTTTTTGTTGGCCACCACCCTATAATAAAATCATAGCTTGAGAGAAAGAAGCTAAAAAATAGTTTAGGAGGTATTGCTATGACAAGACAAACAATTAACAATTTTGATCTCCTTGACCTTGAGGCACTTGCAAACGTTGAAGGTGGTGATGGATTATGTTTGATTTGAAAAGTTATATTTTAGGGATGGTTTTCATGGCCTTGATGACTTTTTTGGATAAGCCTATTATGTCATTTCTTGAAAAACACAAAGCTACCAATTCCACAAAAAAGAAATCTTAATTGAAGGACTTTGTCAATTGCTGGTCTGTGAATAGCTTATGCACAGAAAGCTAAAAACACTTTAAGGAGAAAAGTATGTTCAAAAACTCAAAACCGTATTTACTGGCTACCATTCTCATCGGAATGGGCCTTGCTAATCTATTTAGAAGTTTGGATGCAGTCCACCATACCATTAACTTGCTGGGGCTAACCTTGCTTCTTTATAGTCTGCTTTTAAAAAAATGGGCACAGTTTAAGAAATAATGTCGGGTTCTAGATAATTCGATTACTTGTGTTTTGTCACTATCTTGAGGAAAAAGACTTTAAAGATCACTTAAAACCTACCATTTAGGACATATAATGGTCATTTGTGACAAGAGATATTTTACAGATAAGAATTTGTCATACTATAAATAAAAACTAAATGAAAGGGAATTTTATGTTTCTTTATCGTAGGACCTTTGTTCCCCAAATGGATATTAGAGACTGTGGTGTTGCAGCTCTGGCTTCAATTGCCAAGTATTATGGGTCGGACTATTCTTTAGCTTATCTTCGAGAATTAGCAAAGACAACCAAAGAAGGTACGACGGCTTTAGGAATTGTTGAAGCTGCTAAGAAAATCGGATTTGAAACAAAGGCTATTCAAGCTGACATGTCTCTATTTAACATGGATGATGTTCCTTATCCTTTCATCGCTCATGTAAACAAAGAAGGTAAACTTCAGCATTATTATGTGGTCTATAAAAATGGAAAAAATAAGCTAGTTATTGGTGACCCTGATCCTAGTATCAAAGTAACTAAAATGTCTAAAAAGCAATTTAAAAAGGAGTGGACGGGTGTCGCTTTATTTATAGGACCAGAACCAAGTTACAAACCACATAAGGAAAAAGGAATCGGTCTGTTGGCTTTTCTTCCTCTCATTTTTAAGCAAAAATCATTAATTACTAATATTGTATTAGCTAGTTTTTTGGTTACTTTGGTAAATATTGTTGGTTCGTATTATCTTCAGGGTATTTTAGATGACTATATTCCTCATCAGATGAGGTCAACACTAGGAATTATTTCCATTGGCCTAGTTGTTAGTTATGTTTTACAGCAGATGATGACATATGCTAGGGATTATCTACTGACTATCCTCAGTCAGCGTTTTACGATTGATGTTATTTTGTCTTACGTACGACATATTTTTGATCTTCCGATGTCTTTTTTTGCGACTAGGCAAACCGGTGAAGTTACCTCACGTTTTAGTGATGCCAACTCAATTATTGACGCACTAGCATCAACTATTTTGTCTCTCTTCTTAGATGTCTCTGTTCTTGTTGTTATTGGTAGTATATTACTATTACAAAATGTTAGTTTGTTCTGGATAGTTCTTTGTTCAGTTCCTATCTATACAATAATAGTGCTTGTGTTCATGAAGCCCTTTGAGAAAATGAATCATAAGGTCATGCAAAGTAATGCTATGGTAAGCTCGGCTATTATTGAAGATATCAATGGCATTGAAACGATTAAATCTTTAACTAGTGAGGAAATTCGTTACCAAAAGCTTGATGGTGAGTTTATAGACTATTTAGAAAATTCTTTTCGTTTGTCAAAATTATCTAT
>JBKWCO010000264.1:0-1975 GCA_046975465.1 Streptococcus sp.
GTGAGTGACCTGAGTCAAACTGTTGGAAACCTTGGCTTCCTCCTGCATCAGACCAACATAGTCCTCACGTAATCGTTCAATAAGCGTATCTGGGTCATCAGAAAATTGCTCCAGTTCTTTTTGAATAGCAATCAGCTCCTGGGCAAGGCTATCCAACTCAACATTCAATTCAACTTGGCCTTGATTAACCTTATCGAGTGCTGCCTGAGCTTCTTCTTTCAAATGCTCTAACTCACTGAGACGAGCTTCAGTTTCTTCTTTTTTCTCTGAACGCTGCTGACTCTCCATGGTATAAAGATCAATTTGACGCTCAAAGTCGCTAATGAGACGTGTGACATCCACCAAGGTTTGTTGGTCTGAAGAAATTTGTTCTGAAATTTGATGACGTTTTTGCTTAAGTTCTTGGTTTTCAGTCTCTAGACGATGACGTTCCTCATAATAGCTGGTTAATTTGTCCTTGACCTCTGCCAAATCCTCTTGCGTTTTGGACAAATCTTTTACCAACTTCAATATCGTGGACTAAAAGATTAAGCTGTGTCTGTCTACGCTCTTCATCTAATTCCAAGTAACGTTTGGCTATGGCTGCTTGTTTTCAAGGGTTTAACCTGACCATCTAGCTCGTAGATGATATCTTCCAAACGATCAAGATTATCTTGGGTTTGATTAAGCTTGCTTTCCGTTTCTTTCTTACGTGTTTTATATTTGAGAACACCTGCGGCTTCTTCGAAAATAGCACGGCGTTCTTCAGGCTTGGCATTAAAAATAGCCTCAACACGACCTTGAGAAATAATGGAAAAAGAATCACGGCCGAGACCTGTATCCATGAAGAGGTCATGAATATCACGTAGACGAACCTTACGACCATCAATCAAGTAATCATTGTCACCATTTCGATAAATATGTCGCTCCACACGAATTGTTTCACCAGCACCCGCGATAAAGCCATCACTGTTATCAAGTGTGATCGCTACTTCCGCATAGTTGAGAGCCTTACGAACCTCTGTTCCCGCAAAAATAACGTCAGGCATCTTTCCCCACGCAAGCTCTTGGCAGATGATTCACCCAGTGCCCAGCGCAGACTCTCTGTAATATTTGATTTTCCCGATCCATTTGGACCTACAATGGCTGTTACTCCCTTGTCAAAGATGACTTGCGTCTTATCCGCAAAGGATTTAAAGCCCTGCATTTCAATTGATTTCAAATACATGCTTAATTTCCTAGTTGTTCAAGGGCAGCCTTGCCGCTGCCTGTTCAGCTAATTTCTTAGATTTTCCAAGACCTGTACTGAGTTCCTTACCATCAACAGCTACCTGCATAGTAAATTCTTTGGCATGAGCTGGTCCAGACTCGTCGATAACAGTATAAGTAATATCAACCGTACCATTGACCTGAAGACGCTCTTGAAGCGCTGTTTTATAGTCCTGACGCGGTCAAAGTTTCCCTTTTCAACCTGAGGAATCATGACCTGATTCAAGAATTTCTCAACAGCAGGCAAGCCTTGATCCAAATAAAGGGCACCGAGGAAGGCCTCCCAGAGGTCACCTAGGATAGTGGCACGTTCACGTCCACCGGATTTTTCTTCCCTTTACCAAGACGAATATACTGCTCGAATCCGCAAGCCTTTGTAAAACCTGCCAAACTTTCTTCACGAACGATAGTACTACGCATCTTAGACATTTCCCTCTGGCTTGTTAGGGTAGCGATTGTATAGATAAACAGAAATGACTAATTGCAGAGCCGCGTCTCCTAAAAATTCCAAACGTTCATTATGTGAAATGTTTAGGAGGCGGTGCTCATTGGCATATGAGGTATGGGTAAATGCTGTTTCTAAGAGGTCTTTTTGGCTAAAAACAATACCAAAATCCTGCTCAAGTTTTTGTTCAAGTTGATTCATGAAACTTCCTTTCTTTTTAAGCACACTAACTATAATTATATCAAAAAAAGCCAATTTTCATGATAGAAAACTGCTTTTAGA
>JBKWCO010000265.1:0-1950 GCA_046975465.1 Streptococcus sp.
TATTCCTTTCAAAATACTTAACCAGTTAATAGTTTACTGGTTAAGTATATCACACTTCATTTATTTTGCAAGTACTTAAATAAAAAAAATTGAAATATTTCGATGAAAAAGAATTATTTGATATACTGGAAATATCATTTGGAAAGTAGGTTATCAATGTTTCGTAAATTTACCCTATATCTTTTTTTATTGCTTTCATCCATTGGCCTGACTTATGATACGCAATCATACACCTCCGGTGCCTTGTCTGGTTCAGCATACGGTATTATTGGACTATCAACACTAATTGCCTTATGTTATATCCTACCAGGAATATTTCTGGTTCGATACTTAGGTAAGAGATGGCAGGTGAAACCACTTGTTCTCATATTTGCTCTAATTGGTGGAGTCTTTATTACAGGATGGATAGCTGGTTATGCCAATACCATTTCTCATGAATGGGTAACGGCCCACCTATCTTCGAAACATTTTTCTATCGTTTTGAAGATGCTATTATGGCTCCTCTCGTTGAGGAACCTCTCAAACTAGCAGCTTTTCTCTTTGCTATCTATATGGTACCAACAAAAAGTTACAAGGGGCTCTTGCTTGTCGCTATTACGGCAGGTCTTGGCTTCCAGATTAGTGAAGATTTCTCCTATATCCTTTCAGATTTGCCTGATGGTTTTTCTTATACGATTTCAGGGATTCTTGGTCGAACTATTGGTGCTGTATCATCTCACTGGCTTTACACATCCTTCCTTGCAATGGGTCTAGTCCTTATATGGCGTTCACGTCAAAAACTCATTAATTTCAAATACAGTCTTATTGGTATACTTTATGCTTGCGGTGCTTTTGCGGCACACTTTGCTTGGAATTCACCTCTTCGAAATTTAGAAAGCGATTTGCCATGGGCATCAGGCCTTCTCATTTCACTCAATCTTTTCTTCTTCATTACACTTTATCAGCTCCTCTCGAAACTGGATGAAGAAAACAAATAAGATTAGACTACGAAAAAACCTTTCCCATTTTATGGAAAGGTTTTTTTGATGACTTTAATCACTCATAGAAAAACGATTGGTCATCAAATTACTTGCATCATCTAAGACTTTTGCCAATAGTTTATCTGTTTCTGACTGAATCTGTTCACTAATCTTTTGATTTTCTGCTTCAAAATCAATACTTTCATCATTAGCAAAAGCGGTATCAACAAGATTAATCATGGCATGGCCAAGAGCCATCGTTGTTTCTACATAGGCATCCAAATCAGCCTCATGCTGTTGGAAATGAGGATCACAGATAGCAGCAATCAAGCGATTACTCCAGTAGAAATTGCCTGTATCTACTTTATCAGTTGTTTGACGGAAATAAGCAGGTGTTGTTCCGACCTGAGTCCAGAATGGCACCATTGTACCAAATGGCATTGATCCATAGGCTAACCACTGAATACCAGTTGTTTCTGATGGTTTGTTAGGACGCATTTGCAAGAGAGCTGTTTGACTAGTACGGTTGATACCGATTGGACGGAATTGGCGTTGACTTACCGCATCTCCTTGAGGTCCATAAGGTCATAAGGTGTATCTTGGTAATGAAGACTCAAAACGTATTTAACATCTTCAACTGTAATTTTACGGTATGGTTTTTGGCACCATGGAATAAAGAATGATTTTGGATCATAGTCTTTTTCTGGGTTCAAAAATTTCTGCATAGCCCAGGCACGTGGTGTATTATAATGACGATCCTTATCTCGTTGGCTACCAAAAGCATAACGTGGATTAAAGTGTTCATTAGAATAAGTCAAATCTAGGTGATGTTTATTAATGAAGTTTCGAATGTCTGGTGAGGCAAGATAGTCGTCTGGATTTTCAAACTCATAGTGATCGATACCAAGTTGGTTTGGGTTTGTAACATAGGCATCGTCTGGAACACGTCTGGCAATCCAATGATGACCACCAATTGTTTCTAACCACCAAA
>JBKWCO010000266.1:0-1935 GCA_046975465.1 Streptococcus sp.
TCTCTAACAAGTCCAAGTTAGCATTTTCTGCTGCCACAAGGATAGCTTGACCTAAAGGGTGTTCGGACTTGGCTTCCAAGGATGCCAAAAGCTGCAAGGCCGCTCCACTATTGCCATAGGTATAGCTAGAAACCAACTGAGGTTTCCCTTGAGTAATGGTTCCTGTCTTGTCAAAAACGAGGACATCAGCCTTGTGAGCTAGCTCAAGCACATCCCCACGCTTATAGAGAATACCGTGTTCAGCACCAAGCCCTGTCCCAACCATGATAGCTGTCGGTGTCGCAAGACCCAAAGCACATGGACAAGCAATAACCAAAACACTAACTGCTACTGTCATGGCAAAAGTAAAGGTTTGTCCCATGACAAAGTACCAGAAGAGGCCTGAAACAAGGGCTATAGCCATGACAACGGGAACAAAGACTGCTGATACCTGATCGGCTATCTTGGCAATAGGGGCCTTGGTTTGTTGGGCGTCTTCAACTAATTTGATGATTTGGGAAAGTAAAGTGTCTTTACCAATTTTTTCAGCCTCATAAATCAAGCTACCTTGACCATTAATAGAACCTGCAAACACTGGTTTACCAGCAGATTTTTCAATAGGAAGAGACTCACCTGTTAGCATGCTCTCATCAATCGCAGAACTACCTGAAATCACCTGACCATCCACGGCTATCTTTTCCCAGGTTTGACCACAATATGGTCACCAAGAACAACTTCATCCACAGGAAGCTTGACTTCCTTACCATCCCGAAGGACGGTTGCCTCCTTGGCTGACAAGTGCATGAGTTTCTTGATAGCTTCTGAAGTTCGACCTTTAGACAGGGTTTCAAAGTATTTTCCTAGAGTAATCAAGGTCAAAATAACAGCCACTGACTCAAAATAAAGTTGGTGGGCGTGATGGGCATGTCCCAAAGAAATGTGATAAGTACCATAGAGACTATAAAGGAAGGCCGCCGATGTTGCCAGGGCTACCAAGGCATCCATGTTAGGATGACTCTTGGCCAAAGTACGAAAACCATTACTATAGAAGGAACGGCCCAACCACATGACTGAACTGTCAAAACTAGCAGCACCAAGGCATAAGTCAAGGCAGCATGGTGAGGAGACAAGAAGTTTGGCACAGGCAAACCGACCATTGGCCCCATAGCTAGATAAAAGAGAGGAATGGTGAAGACTGATGACCAAATGAGGCGCTCACGCACCTTGTGAATCTTGTCTTCTTCACGTTCTTCCTGACTTTTAGCTGTATCTGGATTGTAAACTTCGGCTTCATAACCAGCGTCTGCCACAGCTTTTTCAATAGCTTCTGGACTAACCTTATCCACAGCATAATCTACAGACATTTTTTCAGTGGTTAGATTAACCACAGCCTTGTCCACACCATCCAACATATTAACAGCAATTTCACCATTGGCTACACAGGATGCACAGCTCATCCCATTAACCACAAAGGTTTCTTTGCCATTTCTATATCACCTCATATGATGCCCACAAGCACATTGGCCAGGCACACAGTCACAAACCACCTGATCCACAGGTTCTTTTGCTACAAGCAAGGCCTGTAACTTATCCACATCGGCTTGGGTCATCGGCGTCTTCTCGATGAGTTGACCCAACAAGTCGCTGTGTTTGGTCAAACAAATCTTGTCAAAAACTGCCTCTAAAGCTTGAAAATTCGCTTCATCCTCACCCAAGCTGGCTTGATAGATAAACCCTCGTCCTTGACGCTGACTAGTTAGGTAACCCTTGTCCGCCAAACGTCCAAGCAAGGTCTTAACTGTCGAAGCCGACCAGTCTAGCTTCTTAGCTAGAATCGCTATAATCTCTGAAGAAGTCGCTTGCCCCTTAGCCCAGAGCACTCGCATGACTTCCCATTCCGCAGATGAAATTGTCAGCATGATAGCTCCTTTCTGAATGTTGTTATTTGTTTACGTT
>JBKWCO010000267.1:0-1907 GCA_046975465.1 Streptococcus sp.
TAAGATTTGAATATCTCGCCAGATTGTCCACCCATCCATATAAGCAACATCCAGTTTAACAACCTCATCAAAGTCAGTGATTTCACTTCGTCCACTTACTTGCCAAAGACCTGTGATACCAGGTTTAAAACTTAAACGACGTTTCTGTTCAGGTGTATATTTTTCATACTCATCAACTGTTGGAGGACGTGTCCCAACCAAGCTCATATCCCCTTTTAATACATTCCAAAATTGTGGAAGTTCATCTAAGCTAGTTCTCCGAATAAAATGCCCAATTTTTGTAATACGGGGGTCATTGTCTATTTTAAACATCCCCCCCTTCATTTGATTTTTATCCATCAATTGCTTTTTAATTTCCTCAGCATCAACACGCATTGAGCGGAATTTATAAAATCTAAAAATACGTCCATTCTCACCCACACGGTCTTGAGCAAAGATAGCTGGTCCACCATCTTTACGAATAAGGGTAAAGGAAGATTCCAACAATCCCACAGAGCACCAAACCAACTAGGCTCCACAGATATCAAGGAAGCGTTTCGCCAAGATATCTCCATAGCTATAAAAATGCGTTGAAAACGTAACAACTTTGAAAGGACCCAATTGTTGAATACGTTTTTCACCCTGACTCATAAATTCAAGGGCATTCAAATTAATGGATACTGGAATTCCCATGAGCTCAAAAGGTGATGCATAATCCCAAATCTTAATCGCTCACTTGGCAGATTAATCAAAACTTGGTCTACTACTGAGTGAGTCGCATATTCGATTAAATTTTCAGGTTTAACACTCTTGATAAATGGATCAGTGAAATAAGGATTATCCAAGACACAAACTGCTGTAATCCTACCATCCATATTGTCTTTCATACGAGACAAAACATTTTCTAGACGCGCCTGATCAGAAATCAAGAGAATATTCTTGTTACTTTTACGACGTGTATAAATTGATGAACGGAAATACTTAAGAACAGTATTTGTAAAGTATAAGAGAACACCTGTAAATCAGGGTAACATAAAGAAGTCCGCGACGTGAGATAGAAAAACTTCCATCTGCAAAAACGAGAGGAAAGTTGCAATTAGAGCAAATACGAAACAATATTTGACAGTTGCAATGAGTTCATCCAAGTAGCCTCTATACTTAAGATTTTCATAATAACTACTGATATAGTAAGACACTACATGTACGACACCTAAAAGGACAATGCTTCCTGGGTAATCTCTGTATAAGGTATTTTACTAGCTACCATGGCTGCGAAACAACCACAACCAACTGTATAATACCAATTTCAATGCGACGAATTTCTTGTTTTTCTTCACTCTAAACCTTTTAATCTGTTAAGGTATATGAGCCGCATCATCCCCATTAATGCTATCCTTTTCTACGACGATGTGCTCTTGAATGACCTTCTTTTTGGTCTGATTTTTTCCGTACTCGCCATATGATCCGTAAGAACCATATGATCCATACTTATCAACTGTCATATCAACTTTATTAAGGACGACACCTAAGAACTGAGAACCACTTTGTTCCAATTGTTCAACAGCCTTAGCTACGAAACGACGTTTGATTTTTCCAGCTGCTGTAACCAAAAGACTGGCATCAGCCTGATGGGAAATAATAACCGCATCAATGACCAAACCAATTGGTGGTGTATCGATGATGACATAATCATAACGACTACGAGCAACTTCCATCAAATGTCTAAAATTGTCATTTTGCAAAAGACTTGTTGGATTAGGTGGAACAGGACCAGATGCAATAACATCCAAACCAGAAATATCAGTTTGGCAAATCGTTTCATTTAGATCGGCATTTCCTGAAAGAAAATTTGAAAGACCTTTATAAGGCTCATTTGTTTTAAATGTACCTGAAAAAACAGAATTACGAGTATCAGCATCAATCAGAAG
>JBKWCO010000268.1:0-1905 GCA_046975465.1 Streptococcus sp.
CTATAACTTCATCAAGAAATACCCTGACATTCTCAAATACACTAGCAAACCTGTTGTCACAGTTAAAAAGGGAACACCTTATGAGGAAACCTTCGAGACTTACAACTACTCTATTCCAGGAGCTAAATACGGAATTGATGGGGTTGATGGTTTGAAGACAGGATCAAGCCCAGAAGGTGCCTTCAACTATATTGATACTATCAAGCGTGGTGATCAACGTATGATTGCTGTTATCATGGGTTCTGGTGATTGGTCTGACCAAACAGGTGAAGAAATCCGCCATACCTTTGGTAATGCTCTCGTTGAGAAAATGTATAAAGACTCTCTTACAAGAAAGTTCTTAGCAAGGGGAACAAGAAATCGACGGTAAAAAAATAAATGTCGAAAAAGACGTCTATGCCACTGTTAAAAAAGGTAAAGACCCTAAAATCTCTGTTAAAGATGATCACATTGTCATTGATAATGGTCTGAAGACAGTGTCACCTAATATCAAAGCTACTTCTGTTAAGGCAACTAAAGTTAAGGGATGGTTCGATTTTGGAAGTAATCAGAAAGATAAAAGGCTACTAAAACAACAGATAAGAGCCAACTCCCAGTTTATTTCTGGTTGCTATGTCTTGTCCCTGTTGACTCCTACTTGATTTACCATAATGAAAAAGGACGTCGTCAAAAGTTAAAGAACGCCGTCAAGCTCGACAATGAATAACTAAAAGAACGTGCTCAATGAGCACGTTTTTAGTTGTCTCCAAGAAATGTTTTGAGATTAGACATATCATTACGCATTTGTATCCCATCCTTCTTGATAGATGGCTTCAAACTTTTCAGGATCCTTCTCCAATCGACCAACTTCAAGCGCATGCTCTGGACGAATGGCATAAAGATTGCCAGTTTTTTCCAAAGCCTCAATCTTTTCAATACTCTTATTGTAGTGAATATGGCGATTTGATGCTACATCAACAAATTCAGGGTATTTGCGGTAAAAGAGCTTGTAGATTCGCTTACTCGTTTTAGATGGCTCTTTACGATAACCCTTAGGACGCGTCAGAACGACAATGAGTTTGTCAAAGCCCAAATTTTCCATAAAATCAATGGGAAGACTATCAGACAGTCCACCATCCATGTAGCGTTTGCCCTTGTACTCGACTATTTCAGAAACCAAGGGTAGAGCGGAACTTGCACGAAGGGCTTCCATCTGCTCAAAGACATGATCAATCTTAATATAGTCTGGTTTTCCCGTCTCAATATCCGTAGTAACCACATAGAAGGGAATACCTGACCAGCAAAGGCCTTGATCAAAAACGTCCAACTCCATGGGAACCTTATAATAGGAGAATCTTTATTAACGAAGTTACCTGTTGTCAATATGACCAGAAACTCATATAACGACGGTCTCCCATAAAACGCTTGTTGTAGCGAAGGGCTCTTTGGGCTGGTTGAAAGGTAATTAACACCAAAGTGCTCCAGCCGATACCGAAACAACGCCATCCACCTTAATACCAGCTTCTAAAAGGCATCTAATACACCAGCCGTAATAAGCCACGCATCCCCCGCTCGAGGACTAAGCCAACTTTCATTCTAAAATTTCCCTTTATGATTGGTTCCGCAAGGACTTGATAACCTGTGGACTCAAGTAAACCATCCGTTGTATAGTTGTCATTTAACTGTCCCATGTCATCAGTAAGGTAATCAAAAAGATCGACATAGGTCACACCGGGGAGGACAGCTAATTGTTGATTTAGCTCACCTACAGTCGTATTATTTCGAATCTTAACCTTAGAAGCATACTGTGATTCTTCACTAACTGGAAAGACACTCAGCAAATAGACCTCAGTAAAGAGGGATTCCTGACGAACTATCATGATAATATCGGAGATACGAGTGACAATATCTCGAATAGGGTAACCT
>JBKWCO010000269.1:0-1903 GCA_046975465.1 Streptococcus sp.
ATCACCAAGGTAGAAGAATGCTGTATAATCACTAGCACGCGCTGCTTGTTGCATATTGTGCGTCACGATAATAATAGAGTAATCTTCCTTAAGTTCAAACATGGTCTCTTCGAGCTGCATAGTAGCTACAGGGTCCAATGAAGCTGCAGGTTCGTCCATGAGGAGAATCTGCGGTTTAACGGCAATAGCTCTTGCAATACAAAGACGTTGCTGCTGACCACCTGAGAGGGTAAAGGCAGATTTATGAAGGTCATCTTTAACTTGATCCCAAAGTCCAGCTTGCTTAAGTGATGTTTCAACAATCTCGTCCAAGGTTTGCTTATCTCTTACACCTTTACGTTCGTGAGCAAAGGTGATATTTCTGTAAATAGACTTGGCGAATGGATTTGGACGTTGGAAAACCATTCCAATATGTTTACGCATTTCATAAACATTGATATTACTAGCATTAACATCGACGCCTTCATAAAGGATTTGTCCAGTAACCTTGGCAATATCAATCGTATCATTCATTCGGTTTAGGCTACGAAGAAAGGTTGACTTTCCGCATCCTGAAGGCCCAATAAGAGCCGTGATTTTATTTTTCTCGAATTGCATGTCGATGCCTTTGATGGCTTCTTTTTGACCATAGTAGACATGCAAGTTCTTTGTTTCAAGAGCGAGCTCCTTCTCTGGGAAGGTGATAATATGACGCTCGTCCCAATTGTATTTTGTCATGATAACTCCTTTAAGCGGATGTTAATTTCTTATGGAGGTAAGCTCCCAAACGACGTGCACCAAAGTTGAAAATCAAAATGAAAATCAAGAGTACTGCTGCTGAACCAGCAGATACTGCAGTGGCGTCAGGTGTCGTACCTTCTGAGTTGACCTTCCAGATGTGAACAGCAAGTGTTTCTGCTTGGCGGAAAATCGAGATTGGACTAGAGATACTAAGCGGATTCCAGTCGCTCCAGTTAAGTGCTGGTGCCGATTGACCTGCTGTATAGATAAGCGCTGCTGCTTCCCCGAAAATACGACCAGAAGCAAGAACGATACCAGTAACAATACCAGGTAAGGCCTCTGGAACAACAACGTGTAAAATCGTTTCCCATCGAGATAAGCCTAGAGCTAGCCCAGCTTCACGTTGGGTATGGTGGACTGTTCGTAAGCTATCTTCAACTGTACGAGTCATTTGTGGTAGGTTAAAACGGTAAGTGCCAAGGCACCTGATAGGATTGAAAATCCATACTGGAATTGGACAACGAAAATCAAATAACCAAAGAGTCCGACAACCACTGAAGGTAGTGAAGAAAGGATTTCAATACAGGTACGAACAAAGTTGGTAAGACGTCCTTTTTTTGCATATTCTGATAAGAAAATTCCAGCTCCCATAGAAAGAGGCACAGAAATAATCAGGGTAATAACCAAAAGGAAGAATGAATTGTAGAGTTGAACCCCAATTCCTCCACCAGCTTTGTAAGATGATGATCGACTAGTCAAGAATGACCAGCTGATATGTGGTATCCCGCGAACCAAGATATAGAGAATCAAGGCTGCCAGGATTGTTACAATAATGCCAGCAATCACATAGAGTGTGCCAATGGCAATTTTATCAATTTTTTTAGCGTTCATAATTTCTCTTTCTCTCACGGGTAAATGAATTTCACCAACATATTGAAACCAAGACTCATCAATAAGAGCACCAAGGCGAGAGACCAAAGGACATTGTTTGAAACAGTACCCATGACTGTATTTCCGATTCCCATAGTCAAGACAGATGTCAATGTCGCTGCTGGTGTCGTTAAAGAAGTTGGAATCACCGCGGAATTTCCGACAACCATTTGGATGGCCAGAGCTTCACCAAAGGCACGGGCCATACCAAAGATAACGGCCGTGAAGATACCTGGTTTAGCCGCATTAAGTG
>JBKWCO010000270.1:0-1896 GCA_046975465.1 Streptococcus sp.
CGCTGACGACCGTGTGGATGTCTATGCTAAGGATGAGGAAACTCTCTGGGGTGAGCCTGCGGAAATCCTCCGCCATCTTCTTGAGATTCGTGGGGTTGTTATCATTGATGTCATGAGTCTCTACGGAGCTAGTGCTGTCCGTAATTCTTCTCAAGTTCAGTTGGCCATCTATCTTGAAAATTTTGAAGACGGTAAGGTATTTGATCGTCTTGGAAATGGGAACGAAGAAATTGAATTACAGGGTGTTAAGATTCCACGTGTTCGCATTCCTGTTAAGACAGGGCGTAACGTATCAGTCGTTATCGAAGCTGCAGCCATGAACTACCGTGCTAAGCAAATGGGATTTGATGCAACCAAAACCTTTGAGGAGCGTTTGACCAACCTCATTAGTAAGAATGGTGAAGACTAATGTTTGCTACTATTGATCCTATTGCTCTAAGGCTTGGCCCCATTAGTATTCATTGGTATGCCATCTGTATCGTATCTGGTCTCTTACTTGCCGTTTATCTGGCTCAGCGTTGGGCTCCTGAAAAGGGAATTGACCCTGAAAACATCTTAGATTTTATTCTTCTTGCCTTTCCGATAGCCATTGTTGGTGCTAGGCTCTACTATGTGATCTTCCAGTGGTCCTACTACAGTCAAAATCCTTCTGAAATTTTTGCAATTTGGAATGGTGGAATTGCCATCTATGGTGGCTTGATTGCTGGGCGAGCTGTCCTCTATTGGTTTGCTAAACGTCATGCCATTGCTGTTTGAATTTTTGGATATTCGGCACCTGGCGTTATGATTGCTCAGAGTATCGGTCGCTGGGGAAACTTTATTAACCAGGAGGCCTACGGAAAGCAGTTAGTCATCTGAATTATGTCCCAGAATATTCGCCAGCAGATGTACATTGAAGGAGTTATCGTGTTCCAACTTTCTTTACGAAAGTCTCTGGAATTTCGGCTTTATCATTATCTAGGACTAAGACGTTTAATAAGAAACTGCGTCAAGGAGATGTGACCTCATTTTACCTTATCTGGTATGGTCTTGGACGTTTTGTCATTGAAGGCATGCGTACGGATAGCCTCATGTTTGTTGGCTTGCGTGTTTCTCAATGGGTTAGCATCGCTATTATCATCTTGGGTGCAACCTTGCTCTATTTGCGAAAGCAACGCCCAGAGGCAGATTATAAAATGAAAAACTAGTCATATAGCTCAGACTTTGTTATAATATAATGAAAATTATCATAACAAAGGTCACTGGAAACTGGAGATTCTACTTCAGTTTTCTTGTAGCGACCTTTTAAAAAGGTCAAAGGAGTCCTAAACTATGGCAGAAATTGCATTTCTTATTATCGCAATCGCACTTGCTGCGTTTCTCATTGCATTAATCCCTACTCTACTTCGTACCCGTCATGTGGTTAAAGAAGTTGAAGAAACAGTTGCTGTGCTTCGTACAGATATCAATGTAACCCTTCATCAAACAAATGAAATCTTGGCTAAGGCAAACGTCTTGGTTGAAGATGTTAATGAAAAAGTTCAAACAATCGATCCTCTCTTCGTAGCAGTAGCTGAGCTTTCAGAAAGTGTCTCTGACTTGAATACTGAAGCTCGTTATCTCGGTGCGAAAGCAAGTGCAGCAGGAGCAAGTGTCGGTAAAGCAGGTTCAGCATTTGCTATCGGTAAGGTTGCTTCAAAACTATTTGGTAAAAAAGACAAGAAAAAATAAGGAGATCTTTTCATGAGTAAATTTTTAAATACCCTAATCATTGGTGTAGCTTCTGGAGCTGCAGCAGCTTACTTCTTTACAACTGAAAAAGGTAAAGCTGTTAAAGCACGTATTGATGAAGAAATCGCTTCATTCAAAGAAGATCCAAAAGCTTATCAAAATCAAGTGGTGGAAAAAGCTAGCGAC
>JBKWCO010000271.1:0-1882 GCA_046975465.1 Streptococcus sp.
TAGGAGCACCAGCTTCACGAAGGTTAGACAAGCTAATACCTACCCCACCACCAATACGTGATAACTGGAGGGCAGAGTTGATAGAACGTCCGATAGAATTCATGTCATCCGTTACTTGAATAAGGAAACATGACACGAGTTCACCACGACGGCTACGTCCAGCATTTAGAAATGAAGGAGTAGCAGGTTGGTAACGTTGGTGAATCATTTCGTTGGCAAGGTCACTAGCTAGGTTTTCATCACCATCAGCAAAGTAAAGGGCGTTGAATAGAACACGATCTTCAATACTTTCGAGGTAAGACTCGCCATCGTTTGTTTTGAGGGCATATTGTTGGTAGAACTTGTATGCCATAAAGATTGAAAACGAAAATTTTGAGTAAATTTCCGCAGACAATTTCTCAATGAAGGCAGGTTCGTATTTCCCAATGAATTCAGACTCGATATAGTCATTTTCAATCAAGTAATTAATTTTTCTGTGATGCTGTTGAATGCCATTGAATTTGGCTTAACATTTTCAAGGAAAAAGGCATGAAGGGCTTCTTTATCCTTGTGCAAGGTATTTGACCGTTAATTGGACGGTTGATTTCATTATTGAGGCGGAAATAAGAAACATCGCCAAGATTTTTAAAGACATAATACTGATACCAAACTTAGTTTAATGGTTTATTAAGATTTATTCCTTAAACTAAGCAAACAAGTTCCTTTCTATAATGAAAACTTGAGAGTTAGAGAATTTCTTTAAGTTTTGCAGGTTGAAATCCTGAAAAGACGATATCACCGGATTCAATAACTGGAGCAGCTGTGAAACCAAGGCTTTTTACATAATCAATTTTCTCTGGATGCTCATCAATGTTGATTTCTTTGAAATCAGCATTCTCTTTTCTAAATTTTTTTGTCATTTTGCATTGCATGCAGTTGTTTTTGAAAACAATGTAATCTTTGCCATTGCAAATACTCCTTTAATAATGAATTTAAGTGACTAAAGGTCACTTTTGGAACTCTAATAGAATACCCAAATATAGGGAAAAATCAAGAGGTTGAACCGACAAAAATACAATATTTTGTGTTTAGTATTCAAACACAACCCCATATATTGTGTTTTTAAGCCTTTAAAGTTTTGACACCAGTCAATATTTATTGGAAAAAGGAGTCAACTAACTAATTATGTGAGTTTTTCTGACATAAAAATGCCAATTTCATTTGTATTTTAGAAGAAATAGGTATAGAATAAAAAACTTTTAACTAATGGAGGTTCTAGTATGCAAGAATATTGCTCAAATCTGACTGTAAAGATCAAGACTTTACGTTTTATGATATTGAAAAAGTTGCGACAAAGCAGGGTGTTACGGTAGAAAACCTACCCTATACGATTAGAATATTATTGAAAGTCTTTTAAGAAAAAGGACGGTGTTGATGTTACAGAATCTCATATTAATAGTATCTTGAAATTTCCGAATATTTCGATAAATTCGGAAGTTCTTTTAAACCAAGTCGTGTTATCTTACAAGATTTTACAGGAGTTCCTGTTGTTGTTGATTTAGCTTCAATGCGTGATGCTATAGTGGCTAATGGTGGTAAAGCCGAATTTATTAACCCTGAGATTCCAGTGGATTTGGTTATTGACCACTCTGTCCAAGTGGATTCATACGGATGTGATACTGCTCTTGAAGACAATATCAATCTAGAGTTTAAACGTAATAACGAGCGCTATGAATTTCTTAAGTGGGCTGAACAGTCTTTTGAAAATTATCGTGCGGTTCCACCAGCAACAGGGATTATTCACCAGGTTAATATTGAATTTTTGAGCGATGTCATTATTGAAAAAGATGGGTTACTCTATCCTGATTCTATGTTTGGTACAGATAGTCACACGACTATGATT
>JBKWCO010000272.1:0-1875 GCA_046975465.1 Streptococcus sp.
CGATTTCTGGTTTAGAGGTGACATTATGAAAGAATTTTATTTAATGAGACATGGGCAAACACGGTTTAATGTTCAGCATAGGCTTCAGGGGGTCTGCGATGCCCCTTTGACGGAAGTCGGAATCGAACAGGCTAAAAAGGCTGGTCAGTATCTAGCCAAGCAGGAGCCAATTTTTGATCATGTCTTTACGTCAACCTCTGAGAGAGCTAGCGATACTCTAGAAATTGTGACTGGACGAACAGATTATGAAAGACTGAAAGGTCTTAAAGGACAGGATTTTGGAGCCTTTGAGGGCAGCCAGAGTATCTGCTTCCGAAACCTTTACCAGATGTCAGGGGTTTGGAGATTACTTTCTTCAATTTGGTGGTGAGAGCACTACTCAGGTTCGGGATCGTATGGAGTTGACGTTAGGGCTATCATGGAGAGTGTGGCTGAAGATTCTAAGTCCTTATTGGTTAGTCATGGTCCATCTATTTACAGTTTTGTAGACGTGTTTTAGATCCGACTCCAGATACGTGGTCTAAAAAATTGTTGTATCTTACATTTTACTTATGATCAAGGTCAATTTGCATTGGTTTCGATTTATAATCGGTAGAGGAAAGTATATTTTCAGGCGAAGAATGACACGTTTATTTAATGCGACATGGGCAAACACTTTTTAACACACTCAATCATCAAGGTTGGTGCGACTCCCTTTGACCGAAAGGAGAGACCAGGCACGTCAGGTTAGGACTTATTTTCAAAACATCATATGACCTTTGACCAGTATTTGCACGACAACGGAGAGGCATCTGATACGCTGGAGTTGGCGACAGGACGTACTAACTATCATAGGTAAGGGCCTTAAGGAAATGATTTTGGTATTTTTGAAGGTCAACCTGAATATCTTCACCCCAAGGCAATATTGTAGGGCATTTTGGTGACCATTATGCTCAGTTTGGTGGGGAAAGTGGACCAATTTGTTGCTCGTGTGGTGAAAAGTGCTAGGAAATAGTTGATAAACATCCCGATCAATCATCTTGGCTGTTAGTCACGCTGGGGCCTTGATGACTTTTACATGCTGTGGAGCCAGGAGCGTGCGTTTCAGTCTTGTCCAGGTAATTGTGCCATCTTAGTTTTCGATTATGATGGGACTGATTTCACTTTATCAAACTATTGATCCAATAGCTGATCAAGTTTTCAGTTTCTAGAAGCTTTCTCATGTCAAAGATAGTAAGATGCCCTTTCTTAGTGTATAATGAAAGGGTATCTTAAATTATGGATTCTATGAAGTTTACAAAAAATCAATTTATTTGGTTGGCTGTCCTTTTTCAGTTGTTTTTGATATATACTTACTGGGAAACAGTTGTTTCAATTTGTAACACGATTTTTGTGGCTAGCCAGCCCTTCTTGGTAGGTGCAGGGATAGCTTTTGTGGTCAATATCTTGATGTCTTTTTATGAAAAATGGCTAGTCAAGCTTGTTCCTTTGCTTTTACCCATAAAATCAAACGCCCCATTTCTTTGCTTTTAGCCTTTGCGACCATTGGTTTAGTCTTTACCTGGGTAGTCTTTACCGTTCTTCCCGATTTGATTGACAGTATCAATACCTTGATTAGTCAAGACCGTTCAGCTATTAATAACTTGATTAATTGGTTGCTTAAAAACAAGTCCTTGCAAAAAATTATTCAAGATCTTGGTGGTGTGACACAGGTTAGAGAGCTAATCAATAGCTACAGTGCTCAGTTGCTTCAACAAATCATGAATGGTTTGACAAGCTTCTTGACTTCGTTAACGAGTCTACCATCAACCTTGATTAATCTCTTTATTAGTATCGTCTTTTCTTGCTATGTTTTGGCTGGGAAAGAAAAACTTGGAAATCAGGTCAATCGTTTAG
>JBKWCO010000273.1:0-1848 GCA_046975465.1 Streptococcus sp.
GTTCCAACGGAAGATGACTTCTCGACACCTCTTTATGCTATCGCTGGGTGGTGTCATTGGTACTGGTCTTTTCTTGAGTTCAGGCTATACGATTGCACAAGCTGGACCCCTTGGAGCTATCCTATCTTATCTTGTGGGAGCTATTGTTGTTTACTTGGTCATGCTTTCATTAGGTGAGTTAGCTGTTGCCATGCCGGTAACGGGATCCTTTCACACCTATGCTACTAAATTTATCAGTCCGGGAACCGGCTTTACGGTAGCTTGGCTTTATTGGATTTGTTGGACGGTAGCCCTGGGAACAGAATTTCTCGGTGCTGCCATGTTGATGCAACGTTGGTTTCCATCAGTTCCGGCTTGGATTTTTGCGGCATTCTTTGCCTTGGTGATTTTTGGGATTAATGCTCTGAGTGTGAGGTCTTTTGCGGAAGCAGAGTCCTTCTTCTCGTCAATAAAAGTCATTGCTATTTTAGTTTTCATCATACTAGGTCTTGGGGCTATGTTTGAATTGGTGAGTTTTGATGGTCACCATGAGGCCATTATGTTCAAGCACTTGACGGCTAATGGTCTCTTTCCAAATGGCGGTATTGCCATTGTGTCAGTTATGTTGGCTGTTAACTATGCCTTTTCAGGAACAGAGTTAATCGGTATAGCGGCTGGTGAAACGGACAACCCTAAAGAGGCAGTTCCTCGGGCGATTAAAACAACAATTGGTCGTTTGGTGATCTTCTTTGTTTTGACTATTGTGGTCTTGGCTTCGCTACTTCCAATGAAAGAAGCAGGAGTTTCTTCAGCACCTTTCGTTGATGTCTTTGACAAGATGGGAATTCCATTTGCGGCGGACATCATGAACTTTGTTATCTTGACAGCTATCCTTTCTGCTGGAAATTCAGGACTTTATGCGTCAAGCCGTATGCTGTGGTCTTTGGCCAATGAGGGAATGCTCAATAAAAAGCTAGTGAAAATTAATAAGCATGGTGTTCCAATGATAGCCCTTTTGATTTCTATGGCAGGAGCAGTTTTATCGCTCTTTTCTAGTATCTATGCAGCAGATACAGTTTACCTAGCTTTGGTATCGATTGCTGGATTTGCAGTTGTTGTTGTCTGGCTCTCTATTCCTATGGCACAAATCAACTTCCGTAAACAGTGGAATTTAGAACATTCTGATGATGAGTTGGACTACAAGACGCCGTTTAACCCAATCCTACCTTATATTACAATCGTTCTCTTGGCCATTTCTGTTCTCGGGATTGCTTGGGATAGTTCGCAGCGTGCAGGACTCTACTTTGGTATTCCTTTCATGATTTTCTGCTACCTCTATCACTACCTTCGCTTTAAAAAATGGTAAGGAGGCCTTTCATGGCAATATTTAAAGACTATTTAGAGAATAAATCTCCCTCTCATTCTTCATGGCGCACTAGGAACAGAGATGGAGAGCTTGGGTTATGATATTTCTGGCAAACTCTGGTCAGCCAAGTACCTGCTTGAAAAGCCAGAAGTTATTCAAAAAATCCACGAAACCTATGTAGCTGCTGGGTCTGACTTGATTACCACATCGTCTTATCAGGCAACCTTACCAGGCTTGATAGATGCTGGACTTACTGAGAAAGAAGCGGAGCAGATTATTGCCTTGACAGTTCAGTTGGCAAAGAATGCACGCGATAAGGTCTGGGCAACTTTGGATGACAGTGAGAAGGCTAAGCGTCCTTATCCATTGATCTCTGGTGATGTCGGTCCTTACGCAGCCTATTTGGCCAATGGTTCTGAGTACACTGGTGATTATGGTCAGATTACCATCAAGGAACTTAAGGAGTTTCATCGCCCTCGCATTCAAATTCTCCTAGATCATGG
>JBKWCO010000274.1:0-1840 GCA_046975465.1 Streptococcus sp.
ACACCAAGGAAGCGAAGGTCTGGTGTATTTGACTCAACGGCTTCGACAGTGTTGTCCTCAGGATCACGCGCTATGACACGGAGGTCAGAGGCCAAGTGTTTAATACTTTGATGGTGGAAGGAGTTGATAGAGGTTTCACGTCCGTAAATTTCTGCCAACTTACTGTTCTCATCAACAATCATCTCATGGTAGAGGTAATCAGAAGGCTTGTCCTGCCAGTGATGCTCAATATCTTGATGGAGGCTACCACCTAGTGCGACGTTCATGAGTTGGGTTCCACGACAGATTGAAAAGATGGGTTTCTTTGCTTAGTGGCTTCCTCGATAAGTGCCATTTCAAAGATATCACGTTCGAGGAAAGTCATTTTGTGGTTTTTTCGTTGTAGAATTTAGGGTCAACGTTTTGCCCACCGATAGGATGAGTTTGTCAATCATGGAGATGTAGGTCTTGGCTTCCGATGGATCGGATACGGGTAGTAGGATTGCTAGGCCTCCGGCTCTTTGAACTCCTTCTACAAAGCCAGATGGGGCATAGGCCCAGTTGATGTCTTCATGGGCTGGATTAGGCCTTACATTGGCAGTGATTCCGATAATTGGTTTAGTCATTGTTTCTCCTTGATTTTTCTTCTTCTTTCATGAAATAGAGTAGGGTTTGTAGTTCGCTAGTCAAGTCTACGTATTGGACCACCACATGGCGTGGAAGATTGAGGTTGACCGGGGAGAAGCAGAGAATGCCTTCAATGCCAGCTTCAACCAAAGATCAGCCACTTCCTGTGCCTTGATAGATGGCACTGTCAGGATGGCCTTTTGATATCTTCTTGGGCAATCTTATCTTTGATTTGAAATTCCATAGATAGGGATATTGTCCTCAGTTTGAGTGCCTACCAATTCGTTATCATCCGTGTCAAAAGCCATGACCAGCTGCATGCGGTTACGCTCTTGAAAACGATAGTGGAGAAGGAGCACGTCAATATTTCCAACCCCAACAAGGTACCTTAGTTGTTAGTTGTCGTTAAGGAGTTCAGCGAAAATGTCATCAGCTTGTTCACGTCATAACCAAAGCCACGACGGCCTAGCTCACCAAAGTAGGAGAAGTCTCGACGAACAGTGGCAGGGTCAATCCCAATCGCTTCAGCAATTTGTTTAGAGCTTGCTTTGTCGATATTTTCACGATGGAATCGCTTGAAAATACGATAGTAGAGAGAGAGACGTTTGGCAGTGGCGTTTGGGATGTTTTTCTCAAATGTCATTGATCGCTTTCCTTTCTTCAATTAGTATGATTCTCTTATATTTTAAGAAAAGTTTGTGAAGATTGCAACAAAATAGTGTAGAAGAGGCGATATAAAAAACCTATCACAAGGATAGGCTATTTCTATGTAGTAAGAAAAAATTTAGACTTCTTCTTGTTCGAAAACGTTACGGTCAACCAAACTCTGCATCAAGAAATAGAATTTCTCTTGCAAGATGTGATGATCTTCATTTTTAAAGATATTAACGTTACGAAGACCAGATTTATCTGTAATTGACAATTTGAAACCAGTCAAGTCTTTGTTAATAGTGATTTTAAGTGGGAAACCTTCGCCTGAGTTAGGCACTTTTTCGAGAAGGCGGTGCAACTCGTAGTTTCCAATTTTATTTTGCACAAAAGTCGTATCACGTAGGGTGAATTTTTTGACATTAGGACTGATGGTGTAACGGTACTTACAGTCAGTCAAATGAATGCTTTTTTCAAATGCCATGTTAGTCTCCTATGATTTGATTAAGTTTTTCTGCTAGAGCTTGGAGTTCTTCAGCGGTATTTTCCTCTGATACACTAATTCGGATAGCTGTTTTTAACTTGT
>JBKWCO010000275.1:0-1836 GCA_046975465.1 Streptococcus sp.
CTATTATTGTACCACTAAAGAATGAAAAAATGTAGTAATTATTTAATTTTTTACAGGATTTTTTTAGAAAAAATACGATGCTTTAAATTTCTGTTTAAAACTAATGACACTAGCAATTTTCTAAGAGTTTAAGAAATGAAAGATTTTTTTAAAAAAGAAAAACACTCACGAATGAGTGCATTTCTAGTCTTAATGGCTAACCATTTCTTGTGCAATTTCAAAGCCACTAAGTTTTCCAGGATAGTAAGTTGGCCAATTATCCATTTCTTTTAGAATCTCATCTTGGCTACTATTTCCAAAGAAAATATGGAAATGTGCTGAAGTTGTTGGATCTATTTGATGATCTGAAAATTGGACATATTGGTAAGGATTGTCAGCAGCTTGACTGTCAGTTGCTGTGAAGAGATAACGGACACCTTTTTTACCAGAAGCATAAGTCAAAATCTTATAACCATCATAACGATAAGTGTGTGTCACGCTACTTCCATCATTTTTTGTGAAAGTCATGGTCATCTTTTTACCATCAATAGCAATTTTAGAAACATCTGTTTGATAGCCCTTAGTGTAGTACTCTTTGTACTCTTGTGCAGTTTTATCCTTATTCAATAGAGATTTGTATTCGAATACTTGGTCTAAATGCCATCTTGAGGTAAGGATAAACAGATTGCAATCACCTGACCAATCAGTTAGTTTTCTATCTTTAACATCTTTGTCATCAAAATAGCCATTTTGGACTGTTTTCTTATCATCACTTCAGATTCTGGTTGAATGGCTTTACCTTCAACATCAGTAGTCAAACGAAGATTTTTAATTTTCGTTCATGTCTGACATAGTCTTCACCTTTTTTCAACTGTTCCTTAGTTAGTGATTCAATTGGATTTAAAACTGCTGTCTTAACTCCTACCTCGTTAGCTAAGGTTTTGGCAACGCTACTTGAAGCATTTTCCTCAAAGTAGATATAGTTAATATCATATTCTTTGACATACTTAGAAAGGCTAGCGATACGTTTTGCAGATGGATCAGATTCAGCTGAAACACCTGAAATTGGTACTTGTGTCAAACCGTAATCTAAAGCAAGGTAGGCAAAAGCTGAGTGCTGGGTAACAAAACTTTTCTGTTTCGCTTGACTTAAGGCTTCAGTATACTCCTTATCCAAAGTCTTTAATTTTTTAAGGTATTTCTCAGCATTGGTTGTAAAGACTGCTTTTTTATCTGGATGTTGAGCAATCAAACCGTCCCTAATAGTTTCAACTAATTTTTGAGAACGTTTAGGTGAGAGCCAGAGATGGGATCATACTCATGGTGATGACCTTCTTCCCCGTGTTCATGCTCTTCTTCCTCAATACCAGGAAGAGAACCATACCACTACTTGCCTTAATGACTTTAGTATGTTTTGGTGTTAATGGTTTTTCAACCTTTGGAACCCATGTTCCATATTTTCATTTAGATAACAAAAGTGTCAGCCTTTTCAATATCAGCGACATTCTTAGTAGATGGTTGAAAATCGTGGGCTTCACTACCAGCGGGAATAAGATAAGACACCTCTCCCTCATCGCCAACAACCTGCTTTGTAAATTCATAAACAGGGTAAAAGCTGGTCACAACCTTCAAGTCACTATTTCCTTTTGAACCGTGGTGACTAGTCGTATAATAAATACCTGCACCAGCAGCTAAAACAACTGCTGCTATTCCTGCTAGGCCAAAAATGCGTTTCTTTTTCATTATATTCCTTTCAAAATACTTAACCAGTTAATAGTTTACTGGTTAAGTATATCACATTAATTTTATTTTGCAAGTCCCTAAATAAAAAAAATGAAATATTTCAAAGAGAAAGAA
>JBKWCO010000276.1:0-1831 GCA_046975465.1 Streptococcus sp.
AGGTGAAGCAGTGAACCCAACTCAACATCAAGGTAAAGGACCTAAACAAGATGGTATTATTGCTAAACTTGGTCGTAACTTGACTGAAGAAGCTCGTGAAGGTAAATTGGATCCTGTTATCGGACGTAACAAAGAAATCCAAGAAGCTTGCGAAATCTTGGCTCGTCGTACCAAGAATAACCCAGTCCTTGTCGGGGATGCTGGGGTTGGTAAAACAGCCGTAGTTGAAGGTTTGGCTCAAGCCATCGTCAATGGTGATGTCCCAGCTGCTATCAAGAATAAAGAAATCATTTCAATTGATATTTCTGGACTTGAAGCTGGTACTAATACCGTGGTAGCTTTGAAGAAAACATTCAAAACTTGGTAAACGAAGTCAAAGAAGCTGGAAACATTATCCTCTTCTTCGATGAAATCCACTAAATTCTTGGTGCTGGAAGCACTGGCGATGGTCAAGGATCTAAAGGTCTTGCTGATATCTTGAAACCTGCTCTTTCACGTGGTGAATTGACAGTGATTGGTGCAACAACTCAGGACGAATACCGTAACACTATCTTGAAGAACGCTGCTCTTGCGCGTCGTTTCAACGAAGTTAAGGTTAATGCTCCTTCTGCTGAAGATACTTTCAAGATTCTCCAAGGTATCCGTGATCTTTATGAAAAACACCACAATGTTATCTTGCCAGATGATGTTTTGAAGGCAGCGGTAGATTTCTCTGTACAATACATTCCACAACGTAGCTTGCCAGATAAGGCTATCGACCTTGTCGATGTAACAGCTGCTCACTTGGCTGCTCAACACCCAGTAACTGATGTGAATGCTGTTGAACATGAAATTGAAGAAGAAAAAGCTAAACAAGAAGCTGCAGCTGCCAAAGAAGACTACGAAGCAGCTCTAAACGCTAAGGTTCGTATTGAAGAACTTGAAAAGAAAATTGCTAACCATACAGCAGACCTTAAAGTCACTGCAACTGTTAACGATGTGGCTGAATCTGTAGAACGTATGACTGGTATCCCAGTATCGCAAATGGGAGCAACTGATATCGAACGTTTGAAAGATATGGGCCACCGTTTGCAAACTAAAGTTATCGGTCAAGATAAAGCCGTTGAAGCAGTGGCACGTGCTATCCGTCGTAACCGTGCAGGATTTGACGAAGGTAACCGTCCAATTGGTAGCTTCCTCTTTGTAGGACCTACTGGTGTTGGTAAAACTGAGTTGGCTAAACAATTGGCCCTTGATTTGTTCGGTACCAAAGATGCTATCATCCGTTTGGACATGTCAGAATACAGCGACCGCACAGCCGTTTCTAAATTGATTGGTACAACAGCTGGTTATGTCGGCTATGATGATAACAGCAATACCTTGACAGAACGTGTTCGCCGTAACCCTTACTCAATCGTCCTTCTTGACGAAATTGAAAAGGCAGATCCTCAAGTGATCACCCTTCTCCTTCAAGTCTTGGATGATGGTCGTTTGACAGATGGTCAAGGGAACACGGTCAACTTCAAGAATACTGTGATTATCGCAACTTCAAACGCAGGCTTTGGTTACGAAGCTAACTTGACAGAAGATGCTGATAAACCAGAACTTATGGATCGTTTGAAACCTTACTTCCGTCCAGAATTCCTTAACCGTTTCAATGCTGTCATCGAATTCTCACACTTGAGCAAAGAAGATCTTTCTAAGATTGTAGACCTTATGTTGGTTGAAGTTAACAAGACGCTTTCTAAGAAAGACATTGACTTGGCAGTTAGCGAGGCTGCTAAAGAATACATGACTGAAGAAGGCTACGATGAAGTCATGGGTGTTCGTCCACTCCGCCGTGTGGTTGAAC
>JBKWCO010000277.1:0-1826 GCA_046975465.1 Streptococcus sp.
GTTGGGCAATTTGGCGCAGCTCCACCGGTAAAATCTCCAAGCCAACCGTATCCATAATCTTGATAATATTATTAATTGTTTTCATGCTAGCACTAATCGTTCTAGCAATATTAGCTGTTTCCGCATTATTGGCACGATTCAGATCATTTCTGGTTTCTCGCATAATTTTGACCTCTTCGAAGACATCCTTAGAATTCATTGCACCAATAACAAGGAGAAAATCCATAATGTCCTCAGCTTTTTGAAGATAGGTCACAAAACCATTTTTATGACTCAAAACCTTGGCATCGAGCATAAATTTTTCATGAGAGAGCTAAATCCTCTGCGTGGTCTGGTAAACGGAAAAATTTCTAATTGATAACGTCCCTTTTCAGGATCACGTACTGTTCCAGTCGCCAAAAAAGCGCCTCGTAAATAGGATCTTCCAGCTTCGTCATCTTCCATTACTGATGTTTCAATACCTGTTTCAAAGCCAAAGAAAGAATCTGCCAATTGTAAATCGGACAAAATATCATTGACATGGTCAGCGACAAAAACCGTGTAAACACGATTTTTCTTGAGATTGGTCTTGTTGTGATGTCTCAATTCAGGATTACTCTGATAACGACTTTCCATTAATTGGTAGATATGTCGCGCAATCTTTGCATTTTCTGTTGAGATGGAAAGAGTCAAGCCTTGATTAGTCAATCCAACCGAACCAGACATCTTAATCAATGCTGACAACTCAGCCTTGTCTTTGCTTGAAGCAGCAATTATCTCTTCTTTAACCTTAATTGTGAAACTCATGACTTGTTCCTCACTAGATGCATGAGCTCATCCACTACCAAGTCACCATGGTGGAAGGCACCACCATTTTCAAGTCGCAAAAAATTAGAAGACACAACTGTTTTAGCTTCACGACGTAAGCCCTCAAAATCATGCTCAACCTGAACAAGGTATTCGTCAAACTTGTTATTCATCATATATTCAATGGAACTTTTTCGATATTTACCAGAACATTGTCAATCACATCAGAGCCAAGATGACGATTAAGAACAGCCACATGGTCGGCATCTGAGAATTGTTCAGTTTCTCCGTACTGAGTCATAATATTACAAATGTAAGTCACATCAGCCTTGGTCTCGATAAGAGCCTGACGAATCTCTGGTATAACTAGGTTGGGCAAAATCGATGTATAAAGAGATCCAGGACCTAAAACAATCATATCACTATTCATAATAGCATCTACAACCTTACGACTGGCCTTAGGCTCTTCATCATTATAGGTATTGGTCACATAAACGCGCTCAATCATGCCATCGTACTGGGCAATACTACTCTCCCCTGCTACTTCATGACCATCTTGAAAAACGGCATGAAGCGTCAAGGCTGTCTCACTAGCAGGATAAATTTTGCCTGTAACGTGGAAAAATTTCGTCAGAAGCTGCATGGCATTATAGGTAGAGCCCTGCATTTCTGAAATTCCAGCGATGATTAGATTTCCGAGTGGATGACCAGCCAAAGCACCATCGGTTTTATCAAAACGATATTGGAAAACTCTTTCATAAAGTTTAGGCATATCACTCATAGCTACCAAAACATTACGCAAATCCCCTGGAGGTGTCAGTTGCATGATATCACGCAAATCTCCCGAAGAACCGCCATCATCAGCTACAGTTACCACAGCAGTGATATCAACATCCTTATAACGCAAACTACGAAGAATGACTGGGATACCAGTTCCCCCACCTATTACTGTAATTCTTGGTTTTCTCATGAACGATTCACTGTCTCCTTACGTCGATCCTTATCACGATGTGTTTCATTGACTGTCCAATCATTTTTTA
>JBKWCO010000278.1:0-1810 GCA_046975465.1 Streptococcus sp.
GGAGGACAAGGCATGAAAGCATTACTAAAAATTGAATGGATAAAAACGTGGCGAAGCTGGCCAGTCTTTATCATGGGAATCGGGATGCCTGTTGGCTTTTTCCTCCTTTTTTCAAGTATTGTCTCAACACCTAATCCTGAGGCTCAAAAAGATTTTTTGCTGTCTTATATGTTGACCATGACTGGATTTTCTATGTCTAGCTTTGGTTTCTTTACCTTCCCCTACATGCTTAGAGAGGATCAAACCGATCACTGGTTAACTTACATCGAACATTCAAAAATCAGTATTCAATCCTATTACCTCTCTAAAATCTTTCGAGTTCTTATGAACTTTATGGTTGCTATCCTAGTGACTTTCTGTGTGGGAGCTTTTGTGCGTGATGTTAAGATGCCATTATCACATTGGCTTGGTTCAGGGGCTCTTTTACTCTTGTCAAGCCTAGTCTTCCTATCCTTTGGCTTGCTCCTTGCCCAAATTAAGTCTCAACAAATCATGGCTATCGTCGGAAATATCGTCTTTCTTGGTCTTGCTATTATCGGTGGTTCTTGGATGCCAGTAACCATGTTTCCAAAATGGGTTCAGCACATTTCTGAGTGGACACCCATCTATCATATTAATCAGTTGGTAGTCAATTTCGCAAAAAGGGGAATTTTCATGGAAATCACTCATTTTTATCTTGGTCTATGCTACAATAGCTACAGGCTTAGCCCTTTTTATCAAATCTTACAGAGAAAGTGACCATGTTTAGAACTTACCAGAAAAATGATTTCGCTTATTTTGTTAGTCTTATTTTCCTTGTCTTCCCAGTATTGGGAGTCCTTGGTGGGTATTATCCAGTTTGGACCCTAGTTTTGACAGGACTGTTTACCATCGCTTATCTCCTTATGGTGTATTTGAAAAAGGCCTATAGCAAGTGGATTCCCTTTCTGTGGTTTTACACTCTAGCTTACATTATCTTTATGTCCGTGACCTTCCAGGGTGGCATGATGTGGTTTGTTTTTTTCAATGTTAACCTTCTCGTTTGGCGCTTTGAGGATAGTATATCTTCTTATCGATTCTTTTCCTTTCTAGCGACGCTCTTGATTTGACGTCATCATCCTTCCTATTGAGAGACGACTTGAGTACTCACCTCATGTCTATGGCTATTCTCCTCTTTTCGTTGGGAATGTACTATTATCAAAACCGTATACGTCAGGAGAGAAAGATGGAAGAAGCCCTTGCGGAGAAGAATCGTACCATCAATATCCTGTCGGCTGAAAATGAACGTAATCGTATTGGTCGTGATTTGCATGATACCTTGGGACACACCTTTGCCATGATGAGTCTCAAAACAGAGTTGGCACTGAAACAGATGGACAAGGAGCAGTATGATGCTGCTAGGAAGAATCTGGAAGAATTGAACCAGATTAGCCGTGACTCCATGTACGAGGTGCGTGAGATTGTCAATAAGCTCAAGTACCGAACGGTGGCAGAGGAGTTACTGGAACTCGAGCGACTCTTTGACCTATCTGATATCGTCCTGACCGTGGATAGTAGCCTTGACTTAGACAGCCTGTCACCCGTTAGCCAGTCGACCTTGTCCATGGTGCTTCGTGAACTGGCCAATAATGTCATTAAACATAGCCAGGCTGATAGCTGTCAGATTCGTCTTAGCCGTAATCGTGGTATCATTCTTGAGTTTGAAGATGATGGTTGTGGCTTTAAGGAAGTCACAGGACAAGAGCTACACAGTATCAGAGAGCGCCTCAGTTTGGTAGATGGAGACTTGGAAATTCTGTCTCAATCGCATCCAACCATGATTCGTGTGCAT
>JBKWCO010000279.1:0-1802 GCA_046975465.1 Streptococcus sp.
ACAGCCACGCTGTCAGCCACGACCTCTTCAAGTTGCTTCGTCAGAAGTTTCTTGTAGTGTTTCTTAGGTACCACAGTCTCGTTGTAACAATAAGTCATGTCCTGCATGGTCTGGGCGGGTTTGTCACATGGCTGTTTCACAATTTCGTCGTAGGTAGTTTTCACGGTTAAAGACCTCTTTCGATTTCTGTTCCTTGCCGAATATAAGCATCAACGAGTTCTAACGCGTGACGCAAGCGATTAAAGGTATCGCTGTCCAGTTCCTCAATGACTTCACTCCATGCGACTTGTGCTTGTTGTTGGTCAATCATGGTCGTCACCTTCTGCCAGTGGAACAACTTCACAATTCGGGTTGAGCCATTTAGCAAATTCTTTTGCGGCGGCCTCGGTTTCAAATCGTTTTGCCTTTGTTTCGCCCCGAACGTAAGCCACCTCATCAAACTCATCGTCATCGTAGGTAGCATGGTGAACAGCTTGCGCGTAAAGTAAGCCCATTTTGACACCCCACGCAGGCGTTGGGACATGCAGTCCCTCGGCCACAACGTCTGGTTTCTCGTTCGGGTCACCTGGTTCAACAATGACGCTATCGACTAATGCACTTTCTGGCAATTCTGGATTTTGACTCAAAATAAAGTTTGTTGCGAGCCGCTGTAGGTCTTTGCCCTTATCGTCTTCACTGGCGTAAACCATAATAAAGTGCGGTTGATATTCGATTTCGTCAATGCTGACCTGATACAGTTTTCCTTTTTTCATTGCTTACGCTCCTTTATGCAAAAGCTAGTTCTTCATTAAAATCATTAGCGTACGCTTCCGCCACACCGACCAACCGCCAGAAGACTGGGCCGGTTGTTTCGTGAGTGAAGCTAAACGCTATGTCTTCATCAGCAAGTGCTCGTGGTGTTTTAGCAAAGCGAAAGCCTAGCACAAGAGCATTACCTAGTTGTGGGTCGTCGTGCAATTGGACAAGTTCAGCACTCACGTAGTTGCCGGCTTCTCTCGTTTCCTTTATCCAAGCTTCCAGAACATTAGGTTTGTAGGTATTTCTAATATCAATCATGGTAGCCTCCTATTTGATAACCTGAATGCTGATGTGTTCGTCCATAAACTGTTGTGCTGGTTGGTTGATGAGCTGATATTTTGCAAATACGCGGGTCTTCGGTGAAAATTGAGCTAGTAACTGGTCAGATACAACCGCCGTCAGCTTGCTATCGCCTAGCATCAGTGCTGTCACTAACAGCTTCTTTTCATCGTGAGTTTGATTAGGCGTAAGTAGGAAGTCTTCGGTAACGTAATACGGTGTATCGCACCCGTTGGCATAAAAGGCTAGGCGTTGGTTGCCGTAACGGTCTCTCTCAATTTGACTGGTCGTTTGACTTTTAACAGCAATTTCTTGAATGTAAGGACGTAACCCCTCACTCAATTTATCGTGTGTTCTTTGTCCATTTGGCCAACTGTCAAAAACACTCTCCTCATCGTCTTCAATCATTGGCAGGTAAAATGGTAATTTCTCCATTGCTGACACCCTTTCTACCGGCGGTTTTTGAAGCCGCCTTTGATGTAACAGGCACACCAGCTACGGCAGAAAACGCAAGGGTGAGCGTAGCGAAAGTGGCAAAAATTTGTGGAGTGTTCTTTGCGGAAAAAAATTTTGCCCGGCCCTTGTTTTTTCTGCTAGAGCTGCTTAGGAACTTGTTCCTTAGCAGCTTTGTTGCTGGTTGAATGCGGAATCAAAGCAAGGCAAAAACCGGCAGTAGAAATCCACTAAGCTTAAAGGCGTACATGATACCCGACGGGGTCCATGTA
>JBKWCO010000280.1:0-1773 GCA_046975465.1 Streptococcus sp.
AAAGTATACAGGCTTCATTCTATCAAATTTTAAGGCAATTGACAAAAAGACCCAGTTTGAGCACCGACTAAGCAAGATAGAAAAGGAGCCGCAGAAAGCAAAAAAAGTGCCTCCATTACAGGAAACACTGTCTTTCATTCAAAAATCCTAATCGTCAGTTTCGTCCATTTTACTATTTATGAGTTGCACCGTACTTCTGATTTCCTCCAGTATGACACGCTGCTCTGCCAACTCCTTCTCAATCTCAGCCAATTTTCTTTCAGTCTGACGACCTGACCGCACAAAAATATTATTGAGAGAGCTTGTTAACAACCCCAGAGTGGCAATCCCACTAAACATGAGAATAACAGCAACTGCCTTACCTACCAATGTTCGAGGAACGATATCGCCATAACCTACCGTAGTAACCGTTGCTACAGACCACCAAATAGCATCTATAAAATTATGGTGCTCTACCCGAGCAATAACGGCACTACTGATAAGGATGATAATACTATTAACCGAAAGTAGAAAATAAAAGCCATTTCTTCGATTAATGCGATTGGAAATGTGCTTGAGCTTGCTACTCAAACCAATTAAGCGTGAGAGTTTGGCCAAACGAGCAAAGCGTCCCACCCTTGAAAAACGAAGGAAGGTAAAGACTTCATTATAGGAATGATAGCTAACAAGTCAAGATATGCGTTTTAACGAAGATTCGCTTACGAGGTGCCAAGGAGAAACGAATCGCATAATCAATGGCAAAGATGAGCGTTATAGACTGATCTATCACTCTGAAAGGTCGCCTTCCAATTGGAATTAAGCCAACTAAATCAAAGATAACCAAGCCAATGGAAATCAGGGCCAGGACCGTCATGACGATATCGTAGGTAATGATATACCTTCTCAGTTTTCTACGGTTTCTCATAGCGTCTCTCCTATATGTGATGTCTTCATTATAAAAGAATCTCTGACCCCTGGCAAGCAGGCTTTTTAAGCTATCGACAAGAAGTCTAGATAACAAAAAAGAGAGATGAATTAACCTCTCTTTTTTTGTTACCTTAGTTATTTAAAACTACTGTAGCTCTGTGTGAGTAGCCTCTGTCGAGGTTTCAGTGCTTGAAGTTGTACTGTCAGTACTTGAGCTCGTCGATGACGAATGTGTCGTACTGCTCGAGCTTGACTGTAGACTTGAACTTGCTGTTGCAACTGAAACATAGAGAATCACTGTACCATCAACACTTGTACCGGCTTGTGGATCTTGATAAGGACCTCTGACTGCTAGGAACCTTATCCTTGTCTAACTTGGCACCAGTATTATAGTCATGATACTCGATACTACTACTTGAGATACTCTTACGATTCAAGGTTTGAACCGCTGTTGAAACCGTCAAACCAGTCACATCAGGCATGGTAACTGTCTTAGGAGTTGCCACACGGAACTTAATCTTGGCCTCACTATCCTTAGGATTGAAAGACTTGTTTTTACCTGGACTTTGAGATAGGATTTCTCCCTCTTCAGCACTGTCGTCTTCGACATGCTGAATATCAATTTGGTCCTCAGAAACGCCATAATTCGAAGTTAAATCCTCAATGGCATCCTTATAGTTTTTACCCTTGTAGTCTTTCAAAGCGAAACCTTTACTACCAGAAGAAACATAGATATCAATACTTGATCCTTCTTTTCGTGTGGTTCCAGCTGTAGGATCAGTCTTTACGACCTTGCCTGTATCGACAGAGTCATCTTCCATTTCCTTAACTTCTCCTACCTTAAATCCAGCACCCTCAATTTTAGTC
>JBKWCO010000281.1:0-1764 GCA_046975465.1 Streptococcus sp.
ATAAAACGGTGAACCAAGAGGTAAATAGGATAGGTAACTACCACACATATAAACTCCGTTAAAGATTCTGGAATACAGCTCATCAAGTCGGCTCCCAAAAGTAAAGGAAAGACGATTAATGACAAGCCTCGTATAATGATATTGGTTGTCCCCCAGGAATAAAAACTATTAAATACCGGCTCTATCCATGGCAAGTCTGGACGTTTGTAATAACTAAAACAAAATAAAATAAGAGGATTAAGTAAAAATTTGAATCCCATAGGAAGAAGAGGAATCAAAACAACTGATAAAAGGCCACCTAATAAAAGTAGTTCCAAGAAATCTTGACCCTACCAGCTGCATGAAACATCAGATAATTGACAAAGAAAATCAAGAGTGTGTCTATAGATACTAGCCAATGAAAATCTTTAAAAACAGCAAATAGCGATTCAATAATAAAAGTCATTCTTTCCCCCTCTCCCTTTAATCTGATTTAAGAAACTTCCTCAAAAATCCCTAGGAAGCCCTTTTACAACACTACTCATTATATAGCTTTTTGTAAGTTTTCACAATAATTAAATTTCTAATAAAGTCTATAATACCTCTAAGAATCCATTTATTTATATAAGATGGACTTACTATTAAATTAAAGTTACAAATGTAACATAAAAAGTTGAGATAATTTTATCTCAACTTTTAGGTTATAACATTACTTTTTAAGACTTTCACCCTTGTCAGGTCTAGTCAGCCTTGTAGTAGAATTGTTTGGCGTCAGATTGTCCACTTCCTGATTGGGTCACTAGGATACGGTCTTTGGTATTATCTGAAGCATCAGGATAGTCTCCTGATACATTCGGTAATGTCGTACCTTTCGGGATGAAAAAGATTATTGCGCCATACATTCCTGTTCTTAGGCTCGCTCTCAGGTAGCCATTTTCAAGACTAGAATTAGCATTTTGAACCTCAAATCTGTTGGTGCAGTTACTTGATTCTTAGAAAATGTCAAACTACTACCATTCCCATTCTTCCAAGTCCCTTCGAGGCTTTGGAGTTATTATCTTTGATAGCATTAACATCCATGCCTGTTTGCTCGGTCTTGGTTTCCTTTTTGATTCTGTCTTACTTCTGATGAGCTTGATGATGACTCTGATGATTGTGAAGAACTTGAAGATTCTGAGCTTTCAGATGTGCTAGCACTAGAGTAATGCTTGAGCAACTCTTGGTAAGCCTCTTACATGTCATCTGGTGCTGCCATAGGTCTGAACAGCCTTCTTATCGTAATTACCCTTCCAGTAGTTCGTCACATAATAAACGGTACCATTGTTTAGAACGGTTGGTAAGAATCCTTATCTTGGTCAACCAAATCCTTATAGAGCTTGTTGTAGCCATTATAATTGCCACCAGTTTTGTCATCAGCTGAAGTCCTTAAAGAGGGCTTTTGTTCAGCAACATCGTCTTCATACATAGCATGTTTCTTATCCTTCAAGGTATAAAGACGGGAGGATGATCTTGGACTATATCTACGGTCTTACCACTATTTTCATTAATTCCTAGAGCAAAGGAATCAACCGTGTTTTTATAGTCCTTGAAATCATAGTTTGAGACTTCCTTACCATTGATGATACCACTCGGAACACCAGTAATATGTTCATAGCCATCCGCATTGATGAGATTAGCAAGGATGGTAATCGTTTGGCTGCTATCTTTTTCCTTAGGTGCCTTAAATGAAAGGAAGGTTGGACTACCATCATTGACCTTGGTAATACTGTCAAAGCTACTTTGAAC
>JBKWCO010000282.1:0-1735 GCA_046975465.1 Streptococcus sp.
ATATTATGTCAGACAATCGTGCTCATTTAGAAGAGAAATACACATGGGATTTGACGACCATTTTTGCGACAGATGCAGATTGGGAGACTGAATATGAAAGCACTGTTCAGGATTTGAAGAAGGCTAGTGCTTATGCAGGTCATCTCTTGGATTCTGCTAAGAACTTGCTTGAGGCAACGGAACTTTATATGAGCCTTATGCGTCGCTTGGAGAAAATCTATGTCTATGCGTCAATGAAAAATGACCAAGACACAACAGTAGGGCTTTACCAAGAGTACCAAGCTAAGGCCTCAAACCTTTACTCACAGTTAAGTGAGGCTTTTGCTTACTTTGAGCCTGAATTTATGGCCTTGGATGATAAGAAATTAGCTGAATTTAAAGAACAAGAGCCAGGTCTTGGACTTTATGACCACTATTTCGAACGTCTTTTGGCCAACAAGGATCACGTTCTTTCTCAAGAAGCGGAAGAACTCTTGGCAGCAGCCGGTGATATTTTCAACGGTCCAACGGATACCTTTAATGTCTTGGATAATGCTGATATCCTCTTCCCATGGGTATCAGATGGCCAAGGGGATGTGGTTGAGTTGACACATGGTAACTTTATCACCCTCATGGAATCTAAGGACCGTGACATTCGTAAGGGAGCTTATGAAGCGATGTACGGTACTTATGAGCAGTTCCAACATACTTATGCACAAACACTCCAAGGCGTTGTCAAGGTTCACAATTACCAAGCCAAAGTTCGTCACTATAATTCAGCACGTCATGCAGCACTTGCGGCTAACTTTATTCCAGAGAGTGTTTATGACTCACTCTTGGAATCAGTGAACAAGCATTTGCCACTTTTGCATCGTTACCTTGATTTGCGTAAGAAGGTCTTGGGGCTTGACGAGCTTAAGATGTATGACGTCTATACACCACTTTCTGAGACTGAAACTGCTCTTACTTATGAAGAATCCCTCAAGAAAGCAGAAGAAGTCTTGGCAATCTTTGGTGAAGAGTATAGTAAAGGGGTTCATGCAGCCTTTACGGAACGTTGGATTGACGTTCACCCTAACAAAGGAAAACGTTCAGGTGCCTACTCAGGTGGTGCTTATGATACCAATGCCTTCATGCTTTTGAACTGGCAAGATACTTTGGACAATCTCTTTACCTTGGTTCACGAGACTGGCCACAGTTTGCATTCAACGTTCACACGGCAGACTCAACCATATGTTTACGGAGATTACCCAATCTTCTTGGCGGAAATTGCGTCTACAACCAATGAAAATATCTTGACAGAAACGCTTCTTAAAGAGGTCAAAGATGACAAGACACGTTTTGCTATTCTTAACCACTATCTGGATGGTTTCAAGGGAACTGTCTTCCGTCAAACACAATTTGCCGAGTTTGAACATGCTATTCATGAGGCAGATGCATCTGGTCAAATCTTGACAGCGGACTTCATGAATAAGCTTTACGCAGACCTCAATGAGAAATACTATAACCTTAAAGCTGAAGATAACTACGAAATTCAGTTTGAGTGGGAACGTATTCCGCATTTCTACATGAACTACTATGTCTACCAATACGCTACAGGATTTGCTGCGGCAAGCTACTTGGCTGAAAAAATTGTTCACGGTACTGAAGAAGATAAAGAAGCTTACCCTACTTACCTTAAGGCAGGAAGCTCAGACTATCCTTTGGAAGTCATCAAGAAAGCTGGTGTTGATATGACCAATACCGACTACTTAGA
>JBKWCO010000283.1:0-1716 GCA_046975465.1 Streptococcus sp.
ATTTTTAAGAGTCACTTGGATGGTGACTATCTGGTTATTTTGGCTAATTGTACTAGCTTTTACATTAAAAAGCATTGGTTGGTAGCCTCGACCGTCAGCATTTGTTTTTCGAAAATCAGTAGCACTTGAAAGTCCAAAAGCCAGGTCTTGATTATCCTGCTTGACATAGAGTTTGTTCCCCTCTACCTTTACCAACTGACAACCTTCTAATTCTGCTTCCATTTGTTGAACAAATAGAAGCCAGTCTTGGCTTTCTTGTTGCTTGACCTGCTTAACATTGCTCACCAATACTGTGGTCAGACCTTGATAAACTTGAACTGAACCAGCAATCACCAACAAGGCCACTAGACATTCCAAGAGGGTAAAAGCACGAACCTTGCTATTGAGAGACATGAATAATCTCCTTTCCTGATTCATAAACCGCGATACCTTGCTTGCTACGTTTTACTGTCACTGTGATGCCATTTAAGGTCAACTGATCCTGTTTGGTCTGAACTGCCATGGTTGCCACACTCAAGACCTCCTGTTGGTGGAGATTCCTAGCCATTAGCCTACGATTGGTATTGATCTGATCCAAGATAAGACCACTGACGAGTACTAAGACAGCCATTGCTACCAAGCTTTCGATAAGAATATAGCCTCTAAGAGACCGTCTTTTTATATTTACCGCTGCCCATGTTAAGCTGATAGGTCACCACCTCCTTATCACTTGAAAAACGAATCTTTGTGAGGCTAGAGTTGCCTCCTTTGGCATCAAACACTAGGTCTGCCCCTTATCCAGATGAATGTTTTCAGGAATAGAGAGACTGGTTCTTCCATTACTAATCTTATCCTTAGTCAGCTGCAATTCAATGTTAGTCCCTTCCGCCGCTGCCAAGCGCTGACTATCTCGGTATAGGTACTCAAAGCGCAGATAAAAAAGGTTCGTTTCAACCTGTTGAAAAATACCAGTGACTGAGCCTGACAAACTTAGAGTGAGAAAGGCAACCACTGCTAGAGTCACCAGACTCTCCAACAAGGTAAAGGCTCTAATTGGCCACTGAGCGGCTTTCGCCACCATGTTTCGCATAGTAATCATTGTATGAATCTGCCTGTTTTTGCGTGATTTGACCTTCTGAAACAAGAGCAGCTAAGCTAGCTGTCTTATTATTCTTCATTTCATAAAGTTCTGCTTGAGAATCCACGACCTTGACCACAGCCGCATTTCCAGTCTCTTTAACAGAATCCTTCTGCTTGCTCAAGTTAGGTACAAAGAGCAAAAGGAGAATACTGATAATGAGAAGCACGACCAGCATTTCAATCAGCGTAAAAGCACGTAATTTAACGGCATTCAATTTTTTCAACATCATTTTCATGACATCATTCCTTCCATATTTTGATACATTGGTAATAGCATGGCTGCATAGATCATTACAATCACGACAGCAACAATAACAAAAATGAGGGGTTGCACAAAGGTTGTTGCCTTATTAAGACGGTTGAAGAAAGTCTGCCAAACCTCTTCAGCATAGACTTCTAACTCATAGCCCAACCTAGCATTAGCCTCTCCATAAGCAATAATTAAGGATAGTTCCTTAGTGAAGAAAGGGTGACTAGCAATACGGTCAGGAAAACTCTGTCCTAGCATCAAGGCTTCTTCTAAATCAGCCCCCAGCTCACGAAAAAGCTTGGACTTTTGCTCTTTCATTAGAGCAACTAAGTCTAGCAAGTCAATAC
>JBKWCO010000284.1:0-1711 GCA_046975465.1 Streptococcus sp.
GTAATGTGGTTTGTTGAAGACGTTACTAACTCAATATCCTTTTTTAAATAGCCCGCTAGCAGAACGGCATGTTTTTTCTCATCCTCTAGGTCTGCATGATTATGCGTAATCGTAATCTTAGCTTTATCTTCTAAATACGATAGAGCATTCCAAGAAATATGTGACTTAAACCCCATAATAGCGACTCTGTGGTCTTTAGATTTTGCAAAGTTAGTCAGCTTATGAAAAAAGGGAGAGGCTTCAAAAGGAGATAGGACGTAGGGATCAATATAGATATTAAGCATCAGTATCACCTTCTTCTTGATTTAACTCTTCTAGTTCAGCGTCTTTGATTAGTGGACGTTCATTAAACGCTTCATTCATTCTAAAAGGCATGTATTTGGCCACACGATCACCATCAGTTGTATTTTGACTTCTGATAACAACAAGAGACTTATCAATTCCTTCTTCTGCAGCAAGTTCTAGGTTGAGGAAAATAATGTTATTGAGGTTCTTATAGCCACCATTTTCGATAAGCATATACTTGTCTTCAATTTCTTGAATATCATCAAAATTGTCAACGATAATCAGTAGATAACGTTTGTTGCCTTCTTCATCTAAACCATCCTCAAAACGTCCAAAGTGTTTAAAGACATTAAGCAATTTATCAAGATCGCTGGTATCACCAACGTTAGTGATATAAGGATACACATCAAAAAGATTCTTTGTACCGTCATCTTCCTTTTTATTGAGAGCTAACTGACCGATAAAGAGATATCTAGGAACATGGACCGTATACGTACGCTCCTTCTTCTTCGCCTTTTTGGCTTGTAACTCTGATTTTCGTTTCTCCATACCAGAAAGAGGACTTGTACCCCCACTCTTTTCTTGTGTCTTTGTCACTGTATACGTGAACTTCTCCAGTTTTGACGTAGGACCAAAATAGGCATAGTTTTGATTAAATTTGAAGTTCTGATAGGCATCTACGACCTTCCAGTATCGAATAGGAGAGTAGTTATCTTCTTCCCGAAGGATATCTTTCCATTTATAAGTGAAGTTTCTGCTGATCTTATTTGCTAGTAAGAGCAACATCGTTCCATGACTGTAAATAGAGTAACTTGTCGCAAGAGCCCCTGGAGTATCTTCACGTTCGAACTCCCACTCTTGAACTAAGTAAAACTCTCTGAGTCGTTTGAGATGTGGTTTGATTTTAGGAATCGGTAAACCAAACTCCCTTGAAATTTGAAGGAGTTGAACATTTCGGAAAGTAGCTATAAATAGTAGAATATCCATATCTAACTGGTTTAGTTGCTTACTAATTAACTCATAGTCCGTTTCTTGACTATAGTTGATTTGAATGATGTAATCCTCTTGAAGTTGCAAATAGAAAGGAAAGTCATTGTTTGGGTAAACTTGTTTCAGTAATGGTATCGAGGCATACTTCTTATAATAGTCGTCCGAAAATCGAGAGACAGTATTCAATGTCGCTTTTCCAGCGACTGTTCTTACCCCAAAACGGCGTAGTCTTTCATTGAATTTCTTAACGAAGTCTTGATAGGCTTCCAGTGCTTCAGCAGAAGGCTTTTCTCCTGTTTCAGATAATCGAACTGTCCCATCAGGCATGAGAGTGACTTCTTCCCCATTAAATTTTTTCTTCGGATAAAGTGGAAGATTGATTTTCTTAGCAATATTTTGTAACCATTTTTTATTACCTGGTGTTCTTGTCATTTGT
>JBKWCO010000285.1:0-1690 GCA_046975465.1 Streptococcus sp.
TGGTTGGAAAATAGCAACAATCTCTTTAGATGGGTACTTTTGACGTGCTGCATCAAGCGTTGCAATAATTTCAGTTGGATGGTGGGCAAAGTCATCGATGACAACAGTACCACTGATAATTTTCTCTGTGAAACGGCGTTTAACACCTGAGAAAGTTTTAAGGTGTTCCGCAACCAAGCCCATGTCAAAACCGGCTACATAGAGGTTCCCAATAACCGCAGTTGCATTCAAGATATTGTGACGACCATAGGCTGGCACATGGAATTCTCCAAGGATTTGTCCATCATGTTTCACCTTAAAATTAGACCCTGTCGTTGTACGCACAATGTCTGTTGCTATAAAGTCATCATTTTCTTCGAAACCATAGTAATAGATTGGCGCATTGGCTGTAATCTTACGAAGGTGTGGATCCTCACCGTAAACAAAGAGTCCTTTTTGCACTTGCTTAGCATAGTCATCAAAGGCAGAGAACACATCATCGATACTTGTAAAGTAATCAGGATGGTCAAAGTCAATGTTAGTGATGATTGAGTATGCTGGGTGGTATGGCATGAAATGACGTTCATATTCATCAGACTCAAAGACAAAGTATTGTGCATTAGCAGAACCTCGTCCGGTTCCGTCACCGATAAGGTATGACGTGTCGGTGATATTTTTCATAACATGTGACAAGAGACCTGTTGTAGAAGTCTTACCATGTGCACCTGCCACACCAAAGCTAGTGAATTGATCCATGAAGTGACCCAAGAACTCGTGGTAACGCTTAAAGCTGTAGCCATTTTTAATCGCATAAGCAACTTCAACGTTGTTATCTTCACGAAAGGCATTTCCAGCAATCAATTCAACATCTTCTGTGATGTTTTTTTCATCGAAAGGAAGAATAGGGATACCTGCTTGCTCAAGACCACGTTGAGTGAAGTAATATTTTTCCACATCTGAACCTTGAACCTTGTGTCCCATTTGGTGGAGCATCAAAGCCAAAGCTGACATACCAGATCCTTTAATTCCAATAAAATGATAAGTTTTTGACATAGTTTCTCCTTACAATCGCACTGCGATTAGTTTGCGTCTTCTAAATGCGTCAAATTTAATTCTTGAGCAACTCGGTGTTCACGGTAAGTTTGACGTTCTGGGTAATTATAAACCTGGCTACGTTTCAAGAAGTCATAGCTATTTTTCTTGACGTTCTTACGAGATGGGTTACTAGGCTGTTGATAGGTTGGGGCCACTTCTGCCAAGATGTAAGAATCTTGTTGCAGACGATTTGCCAAGTGATGGATCTTTGAGTGCTTCCCATTAGGTGCTAAAGTTCGCTTGATAGCACTTACAGGAGCTCCCAAGATAGAAGCTGTCACTGGTCCTTTATCCGTTGTTACAGCAGCTGGTTCAACAGTAGCCTCAAAGCTTGGTTTAGCTTCTACCTTAGGCTTAGTAGTCAGTTGACGGCTATTAGTATGCTTGGTTTGTTGAACTTCTTGGCGGAGGAATTTTTGGCGTTTCTCACGTACATCACGCTTAGCCTTTTCACGGGCTTCCTCAGCATAAGTCATGCCAGCTTCTTGTGTCTCCACTCGTTTTGGAGCCTTCTTACGATTGCTAGGCTTAGCTGACAAGAAATCATAGTTCGGCAACAAATCATTGTAGTCCTTATCTTGGTAAGGGCTACGGATATTTGTGATTAAATCTTCAT
>JBKWCO010000286.1:0-1667 GCA_046975465.1 Streptococcus sp.
GGACATAATCTGCTCGGAACGAGCCAACTCGGCCTTCTCAATCCGCTTAGCCAACTCCACCATAGCCTTCAGCTCAATAGACTTCACACGCCCAATACCAGGAATCTTCTGAAGCTCATTCAAAGACAAACGAGACAAATCCGCCAAACTCGTCATCCCTTTCAAAATACGATTAGCCATAGATAAGACCGACTCAGATTTGGTCCCTGTTCGTAGTACTATCGCCAACAACTCCTGATCCGATAAAACCTCTGCTCCCTTCTGCAAGAGTCGCTCACGAGGCAAAAGCCCCGCCTCCTCAGATACAATACTATACATAAGAAAAAACCTCCTACTTACCTATTCGTAAGTGGGAGGGGGAAGTTAAACAGCTGAAGATTTTTTTAATCCTAGTTTCTTTAACAAGGCTTTTCGATATGCTGAAAATTTACTCTTTAAGGTCAGTGGTTCTGCCACCTGTGACCTTTCAATAAAATGGACCTTATAACGTTCTGCAAAAGATATTTTTTCTGAAGCAATAATACGATAATCAATTCCTACATCCCAGGCTTTTCGATAGAAAAGATAATCCAGAACATTTCATCAAAATGATAAAAAATATGCTCATCCTTTAGAATAATGTTTTCCAGAAAATCTTTTGACAACCACATAAAACCTTGAAAAACATGAAGCGAATGATTGATTACTTTTTGACATTCGTTAGTTAGTTTAACTGTCTGTTCTAGATTTAAGGCACCAATTGCATCGGTCCAATAAAGTTCTTTTGACAAATCAGCAAAAACAAGGCCAACCTCTGGAAAATGGTCAAAGATTGATACTACCTTCTCTTCATCTGATAGCATATCCACTAGAGCATGTCTTGTAGCTTCATCAACAAGTTTACCTTCATTTCCAAAGGCTTCTGTGTGAAAATGCCCAACAAAGTCATAGTCACTAAGCTTTGAAGCCAGAGAAACCAAGGCATGATAATGATTATCAAACCGTTGTGAGACTATCTGAAATCTATCTTTATCAAAACTATTTAATAAGATAACCTCAACTTCATTTCTATCGACATGGCTTGAAAGGGTAAATAGTAGAAAGCAGACAAACTTTTGTCCGTAAATACTTTTAGTCTCTCTACATCACTAATGTGTACATGAATAGCTAAACGACAATTGGACCTTGTAATTGTGTTAAAGTTAGAATCAACCATCTTATCATCTAAAATGACTAAACTGTCAGGGGAATGGTAACGATTTAGATGTGACTTAATTAGTGCTACTGGATATGTTGATAGGTTAGCAAGATAGTCTAAAAGTAATTTTCCCTTTTTTTCATTGTCGGTAAAAGCTTTTAGTTTAATGAATGGTACCTTATGCTCAAGGGTACTTATTGGTCTATAGTAAGAAAAGTCAGGGTGAATTAAATCTCCTGCCTCTGCTTCAATGGTATTAAAGACAGCATCATAACGATAACCTGCCTCAGTAAGAACACTGGTAACTCTAGTTTCGTAATTGTCAATAACATCTTGAACATCAGTAAAAGTCTTTATAGAAGTCCAAAATTTCTGAAAGACTTCTGAAGCGACAACATGCTTTTTGAAAGATATAAAATAACTTTGCAAATGCTCTTCGAAATATTTGGTCTTTCTAAAATTCGTCATCCCCCAAAAATCAACATTCTGG
>JBKWCO010000287.1:0-1649 GCA_046975465.1 Streptococcus sp.
TCTGAAGACGCTTCTGATGTTGCTGCTGGTTCTGCCGCTGGAGCTTCTTCTTTTACTTCAGGCTGTGCTGGTGCTTCAGCAGCTGGAGTAGTTTCTGCTTCAGGTGTAGCCTCTGCTGACGCAGTGACATGATCAATAGCATCAGCAACTGGTTGTTCAGTTTCTGCGTATGCTGGTGCTTCTGATGCTGAAGCGATAGCTTCTGTTACTTCTGAAACAGCTTGAGTTGATTCTTCTGTAGCAGGAGCCACTGTAGCCGTTGTGTCTACTGAATCAACAGGAGCAGACCGTCTGTTGTTGCTACAGCTTGTCCGTTTACTGTTACTTCGTTAGTTGTCAAGTTAGCCTCTGCAACAACGGATGCATTTGAAGTTTCTGAAGCTGGTGTTTCAACTTTAACTGAAACTGCTTGGTTATCAGCGTTGTAAGTTGTTGTCAAGACTGTTCCAGGGAAAATCAAGTCAATGTTTGTGATTTGGTTGATATTAGCCAAAACATTTACATCGATTCCCATTGCTTCTGCGATACTACCCAAAGTGTCACCGTATTGAACAGTGTAAGTTTGTTGGTTATCACTAACAGCGATGTCAGCTTTGATTTGGTCCACTGAACGGGCAGTCAATTAGCTACTTCATCAGCATGTACATGACTTGCAGCAAAAAGTGAAAGTGCAGCGGTCGAGTAAAGAAGTGCCTTTGTTGTTTTAGATTTTGATAACATGTATAATTCATTCCTTTTTTAACAATTTTAACATATGCAATAATACCACACTTTTTGTCAAAAGAGGGGTGATTTACTGCACTTTAAAGCAATTACTAACTAGTTGTAACAAGCCTAATTTATTGAAAAAAAGCTGAGATATTTGTAAAAAATTGTAACAATTCATACCAATTCAAATGGTAATTACTTTTTAAAGAAAATGCTAAAAGTCATTATGCTTATCGTAGACTTAGTCGCTATTAATGAGCCAGATAATCTTCCCAAATCTGGTCAAACTGCCCCAAATTAAAGGAAAAACTAGCTTGATCTTCCAAGTAACGACTAACTTCTTCGAAGTCATCAGTATGTTTAGGAAGGTTGAATCGTCAAACGCCAAGTCAGCTAAAATGGCTACTGGTTCATTGGATTTAGGGTTACGTTGCGTCATCAGCCAAGTATAAAAGATTTTCTCATACTTTCTCCTAACTGATTAATTCTGTTCCAAACTGATCTTGTTTGATTTTTTTAGCTTTCATCAAACCACCCAAGGCTTTTTAAATTGCCCCTTTGAAATACCAAAGGTTGCCTTTATATCTGCTGGTGATGATTTATCGTTCAAAGTCATAAAGCCACCATTGCTCTCTAGATAGGTCAAAATCATCTGTGAATCATTTCCGAGCATTTCAAAAGAACGTGGTTTAAGAGAAAGATTGAGGGTACGGTCAACTTCTCTGAACCCAATCACACGCGCTTCAAGGACCTGACCTAAGCGTGGCTCCGCATAACGTTCTGATGGATGGATGAAACCAAGCATGTTATTCTCTGGTAGATAAACAAAGGTTCCTGAGAGTTTGAGACGGTAGGCAATGGCTGGCCATTTTTGGTTTTGCATATTATCGTAAGCGGGACCAGCCATACGTTGAAAGACCTCAGGTTCAGCAGGAAGCCCC
>JBKWCO010000288.1:0-1642 GCA_046975465.1 Streptococcus sp.
GCAAGGGAACTTATGTCCGTACCTTATCTGTCGATTTGGGTGCTAAGCTCGGCTACGCGAGTCATATGTCTGCTCTTCGTCGAACAGCCTCAGCTGGTCTAACCTTAGATAAGGCACTAACTCTCTCTCAAATTTCAGAAATGGTAGAAGCAGGGGATACATCCTTCCTCCTTCCCATCGAATTTGGTGTTCAGGATCTGCCAGCAGTACAGGTCACTGAAGATGATGCTAAAGAAATCTCATTTGGTCGCTTTATTGCTATTGATAGCCAAGAACCCTTAGTTGCGGCCTTTTTAGGAGACAAAGTTCTAGCCATCATGGAAAAGCGAAATCAAGTTTATAAACCTAGAAAAGTATTAAGTCAATGAAAATAACTTCTATTAACGATTATAAAGATATCCATCAGGAGAAGGGAACAGTCCTTGTCTTAGGCTATTTCGATGCGCTTCACCGTGGTCATAAAGTCCTGTTTGATAAGGCACGTCAGATTGCTGATGAGAAACAGCTTGAAGTAGCTGTCCTTACCTTTAACGAGAGTCCGCAACTGACATTCCAACGCTATACAGATGACCTCCTTCTTCATATCACTGCATCTCAAAGACGTTGTGATCTTTTTGAAGCTTACGGAACAGATCAACTTTATTTAACAGATTTCAATAGTGATTTTGCCCGAACCAGTTCTGATGACTTCATTGCCCGTTATATTAAGCGTTTGAAGGCTCAAGAGATTGTTGTGGGATTTGATTACAAGTTTGGACACCATCGAACGGATGCAGACTATTTAGCTCGAAATTTTTCCGGAAGGGTACATGTCATTGAAGAGCAACAAAGTGATGGTGAAAAATTTCATCGACTCGTGTTCGCCAGTTGATTAGAGAAGGTAAGGTTAAAGAGGCTAATGACCTCTTGGGACATGATTTCTCTACACGAGGTATTGTGGTCCACGGAGATGCGCGTGGACGCACTATTGGTTTTCCAACGGCCAATCTAGCACCAATTGATAGAACCTTTCTACCAGCTGATGGGGTTTACGTGCTGACGTCGTCATTGATGGCAAACGTTATCGTTCCATGACTAGCCTAGGAAAAAACGTTACCTTTGGGGGGACAGAACTCCGTCTTGAAGCCAATATCTTTGATTTTGAAGGCGATATTTATGGAAAGACAATCGAAGTTTTTTGGCTGGATTATATCCGTGATATGATTAAGTTCAATAATATCGATGAACTATGTGCTCAACTGGAGGCTGATAAAAAAATCGCGGAAAAATTTTAAGAAAGCGTAGCCAAAACTAATCAAATAATGTATAATGATTAGGAATGTTAAAGTGAAAGGGGTGTTTGCGTGGTAACTTTATTTTTATCGCCTAGCTGCACCAGCTGTAGGAAAGCAAGAGCCTGGTTGACCAATCATGAAGTTGCTTTTGACGAACACAATATTATCACGAGCCCATTAACTCACGATGAGTTAATGAAGATTTTGTCTTACACGGAAAATGGTACTGAAGATATCATTTCAACTCGTTCAAAAGTCTTTCAGAAGCTGAATATCGATGTGGATGATTTGACCATCAAGGAACTCATTCAATTGATTTCTGAATACCCAAATCTTCTTCGTCGACCTATCATTATGTACACCAAACG
>JBKWCO010000289.1:0-1637 GCA_046975465.1 Streptococcus sp.
CCTGCCTCTTTAATCATTTCAACTACAGTTGATTTTCCCGAAGCAATACCACCTGTTAATCCAATAATCATCGTTTCTGACAATGAGGACACAAATGTGTTCCTCTCCCTCCTAACTTGATTTTCTCAATTGTGCTTGCGCAGCGTGGACAAGGCTGTCCCGTCTTTCCGTAAACCTGCAAATAGTTCTGCATGGTCCCATCCTCACCAAGAGCATTACGATAAGTCCTTATAGTTGAGCCTCCTTTTTCAATTCCTAGCTGTAAAATAGCAATCGTCTGATTATGGACCCGCTTCATAGCTGCCTTGCTGAGTTTCTTTGCTGGCGTCTCAGGATGAACCTTGGCTGCCCAAAGCACCTCATCAACATAGATATTGCCTAGACCAGCCACCAATTTCTGCTCCAAAGGAGACTTTTAATGGGCTTTGCAGAGGTCATCAAGGCTCTCTCAAACGGGCGTATTTAAAAGCCTTCTTAGTAGGCTCAGGACCAAGCTTTTTCTTTGTAAAATAAGCCTCCTCTTGATTTTTAGCCAATAAATCAAAGGTCCCAAACTTGCGGACGTCCTGATAAACAAGAGTCGAGCCATCATCTAAGATAAAGAAAAGATGGAAATGCTTATTAGCAGGGACCTGATCCGTAAACAATAGGTATTTTCCTTCCATGCGCAAGTGGGAAATCATAATCAACTGTCCAAAATCAAAAATCAAGTACTTGCCTCTTCGTCGCAGGGCTTGAATGGCTTGACCAGGTAAATCAGTCAAAAAACTATCGTAGGAGGTCTTAATCATTTTTGTAACCTTGACCTCAAGCGACAAAATAGTCCGACCTACTACTAACCTTTCTAAACCTCGTCTAACAGTTTCTACCTCAGGCAACTCAGGCATCTGCTCCTCCTTCTAGCAAGAAAGCCGAGCAAGTGCCCAGCTTTTTAATATTCTTTTTCATTGTAACCAAAATCGGCCAAATCAAGTTTTTTATCACGCCAATTTTTCTTAACCTTAACCCAGGTTTCAAGGAAGACCTTGTCCCCTAGCATAACTTCAATATCTTTACGGGCAAGGGTACCAATTTTCTTGAGCATGGAACCTTGTTTACCAATGACAATGCCTTTTTGGCTGTCACGCTCAACCATGATCGTCGCACGAATATGAATCTTATCCGTGTCTTCATCACGCTTCATCTCATCAATGACAACCGCAACAGAGTGTGGAATTTCTTCACGTGTCAACTGAAGGACTTTTTCACGAATCATCTCCGATACCAAGAAACGCTCTGGGTGGTCGGTGATTTGGTCCGCTGGGAAATATTGGAACCCTTCCTCAAGGTTATCACTCAAGACATCCACAAGATGAGAAACATTGTTCCCTTGGAGAGCAGATATCGGAATAATCTCCTTGAAATCCATTTGTGTACGGAAATCCTCAATCTGCTCTAGGAGCTGATCTGGATGAACCTTGTCAATCTTATTGATTACCAAGATAACTGGAACCTTAGCTTGTTTAAGACGTTCGATAATCATATTATCACCCTTACCACGAGGCTCATCCGCTGGTACCATAAAGAGGACTGTATCAACCTCACGAAGGGTTGAATAAGCAGATTCCACCATAAAATCCCCAAGAGCCGTCTTAGGC
>JBKWCO010000290.1:0-1609 GCA_046975465.1 Streptococcus sp.
TTCGATGGCATTAGTAGAGGTTGAAGAAATGGAACTGTCTGAAAGGACATTCACTGTCAATTCTGCTGAGGAACTAGAAGTGATTGAGGAATCTGTTAAGGTCACTCCATCCAAGTAGATTGTAACTGGATCCGTCACACTACCAGCCACAATAATAGTGTAACTTGAGCCATTACCTGTTAGAGTATATGAACCTGATTGATTAATGGTAACGGTAGTGCCGTCAACTGTTACTGTGCTACTATCACTTGTTACCACAGTTGTCCCATTAAAGGTAATCGTGGTCGTTGTGCTTTCTGAATCATCACTGCTAGACTCAGTTGTCGTCGTTTCAGTAGCTGAATCTGAGGCGCTGTTAGTTAACACTGAAGTTGTTTCAGATGCAGTGGTTTAAGTGGTGCTTGAGCTTGTATTAGAGCTAGTGTTTTCGTCTGCATTGTTCGTTTCAGATGCTGAGGTTTCACTAGTTGTGCTTCAGCAGTTTCAGAAGAACTTGCTTCTGGAGTTGCGGAAGTGCTTGAATGATCAGATGTTTCACTGCTTGTTGATGTAACAGTCCTGTCCTCTGTCGTACTTGTTGTACTTATTGTACTTATTGTCGACGAATCAGTGTCTGAAGTTGAAGCCGCAGTTGTAGTACTTGTATCAGTGTCTGTACTTGTTTCAGTAGTATTTGACGAATCTTCTGTCTGCACACTTTCTTCAATCAAATCGGCAGTGGTTTCACCCGTCGTAACCGTTGAGAGTGTTGATTCGGTGTTAGTCTCATCGGCTGAAGCCTTATTTTCATTTAAGACGACCGAGCTACCAAAAATTAAGCTCGCTACTAGGACTGAACCCGCTGTTTTCCATTTTGATGATTTTTTAATGGCGTAACGTTCTTGTGTTTGTTTCGTATCTTTGTATGTCATTTTTTGTTCCTCTTACTTTTGTGATGACTCTATTAAACACAAGAAACCTAAGATAAGACTTAAAGAAAAGTTAACCTTTCCTTAATGTAAAAAAATCCCCAAGATATTGGGAACTTTCATACTATAGGATAAACCACTCTAACTTTACTGAAACAATTAACCTTTCATCACTGAAGGTCATTCCTGTCTCATGCAGGCATTTGCTAAAGAGGTCTTCATGGAGCTCTTACCAATAGGATAAGCTTCAGTCTCCAAGGCCTTCCTTGTAGGATTACCACATTTGGTAAGCTTTCATATTTGTACTTCTGTATTGTCTCTCTTCATTTTATCAAAAACGCTAGGCCGTCTGACCCAGCGTTTTCATCTTAATACTTAGAATGTTTGTAACCGTAAAAGGCATAGATAGCTGACCCAATTAGCACTGCCAAACCAAAAGCTAACCATGTCTGCCAACTGTACTGACTCATAAAGGAGAGACAGACGATAATTGAAATAATAGGCAAGACCGGAACAAATGGAACCTTGAACTCGTCCTTCTGTGGCAAGCCCTTGTCCTTACGAAGAATAATGAGAGCAATAGCCAAGAGAACTAAGTAAGCCAAGGTCGCAATGTTAACCAAGGATGCCATATTGGCCAAGGAGAAGATACCTGCCGAGATAGCTGACAATACGCCTGTCAAAAGTGTCGCATGATGTGG
>JBKWCO010000291.1:0-1602 GCA_046975465.1 Streptococcus sp.
ACTTACACCGTCAATTTGATCACATCGAAGATTTAGAGACTGAGCGTCCTCAAACGACGAATTATCAAGATTATCAAGGTTTAAATAGTAATAGTATTAAGCTACAAGATATGATTTTCTTTGGACGTATCTCAAGCTTCTGTGTTTCAACAGTCCTAGTTGCCTTCCTTTTCTTGGTAGCACAGGTGGCTACCTTCTGGGCCTTCTTCTGGGCAATTACCATCAGCGTCATTGGTCAGATAGGCATTTATGTCCTAATCGAATATTATAAAGCACAAAAACGTTGACTGTTTGGTCAACGTTTTTGTGTCTTGAATTGTCAAATTAAGTGCATACTTTCCCCATAGAATACTTCATAAGGTGTTTTCCAGTTAAGACATTTTCGTGGCCTATTATTAAGTTTGTTCTCCCATAGCTGAATAGTCTGATCATCAACCAATGTTAGATCACTACCCTTTGGAAAATATTCTCTAAGTAATCCATTCGTGTTCTCATTGGTTCCTCGTTGCCATGGAGCATGAGGGTCAGGAAAATAGACTTCAATGTTCAATTGATCACTCAATTTCTGATGATAGGTGAATTCTTTCCCTCTATCAGGAGTTACTGTATACTTCGTCAAGGGTTCTAACAGTTTTACCATAGCTTCTATTACCAACTTGCTTTTCTTAACAGCTACCTTTTTGATTTTTAGAAAACGAGAATAACGGTCTGTTAGAGTAACTAAACAAGCTTTTCCAGTTTTACCTGCAACAGTATCGGCTTCCCAATCTCCTATTCTAGTTCGATTATTAGCCTCTTCTGGTCTTTCGTGAATTGTATGAGAAATGGATATTTTCCCTCTATTTTCAACATGACCTTTAGTATGACGTGTTTTCCCACGATGACGAAGTTTACGAATGACACCACGAGCACCATGAGATAATGAGTTATCCTCAAAATGTCCTCGATAAATGGCTCTATAGATTGTTTGATAACTAACAACAGTTTTCCCATACTCTAAGCGCAACCGACCTTCTATTTCTTCAGGAGACCATTGGTAATCGAGAAATAGATGTTTGATGGTATTGCTTAAATTGTGATCTATTTCAAGCATCCGTTTCCGCCCACAGTGTGATTTGGCATTATGGTACGATTCCTGTGCATGATTTGGAGAATAAGCTCCTGATTTTGTATGGCGCTTCCACTCACGACTAATACTAGATGGATGACGATGAAGTAACTTAGCAATTTGAGAAAAATTTAGGCCTTGCGTACGGTAAATGAGAATACTTTCACGCTCGTCTATGGTAAAATGATGGTAGCTCATAAGATTTCCTTTCGTAACTAGTTCGTTCAATTCTATTTTACTAGAAAATCTTATGAGTTTTTATTGTGCACTTATATTGTATATTCAAGACACAAAAAAAGCCATCGCTTGATGGCTTTTCTTATTTAGTCTGCTCAAAGCGTAGGTGTACAATGACCTTGTCACCATAACCGTTACGCTCCAAATCTCGTTGCAAACGGTATGAAATATAATGCTCGGCAATATTGATAAAGCCTGCTTCCATGAGACGATTTTCAACCAATGACTGAATCATGTTAATGGTTGGACGTTCTACC
>JBKWCO010000292.1:0-1594 GCA_046975465.1 Streptococcus sp.
TGATTAATAATTTGAAGTCCTGTGGCTAACTGTCCGTTTTCTTTAATATAAGCCCAATCACCATCTCTATCTTGAATAAATTGTCCAGGTTTATTCATAGTTACATAACCATTTTGGTCAATGACATAACGAATACCATTAAGTTCAAGTGTTCGGTTAGTCCACATTGCTCCGCTGTCTCTATCGAAATAATGTGTTTGACCGTCAATTTCGACAAGTCTTCCCTTAGCTTGTTTGCCCTCTTTATCAAAGTATAGAGTGACATTATCTATTGAATGGAGTCCTGTGACAGCTTTTCCCTCGTTATCAAAGTAGTACCAATTCCATGCATCATCGTGTTCGAAACGATTTGTTAGTTTAGTTTCGGTCGCTACTCCTTTATCATCAATGAGGTAGGCTTTTTTATTGTAAACTAAGGTCTTGGAAACTGTAAGAGGGGAAGTTTCGGAAAGCGAACTTGTTCTATTGAAAGCATAGAATTTATTATCACTTTGAATTACAGTTTCTTCAATTTTAGTTAAATCTGTGTTTTCTGGAAGTAGATGTCCGATGTAAAAATCATTGTTTTCATCAAGATAGTATAGATTACTAAAATCATCACCAATAATACGTTTAATCTTATCGGTCTTTGTTCGTACTCCGTGGTCAATAATGTCTACTTCTTCCCTGACGGTAGCGGTATAACTTCTTCCACCATGCTTGTAAGTTCTATTTATGCTAGGCTCTAAGTGGTATAGCTTACCATCAATCGTTTTCCAAGTAGGTGTTGTAACTGTAAACATTTTGGGGATATTTCTATTATTTTCAAAATAATAGAGTTTACCATTATTTGCAGTGCTAACACCAGTAAGTAAAACCCCATCCTTATCTGTACCTACGATGCCAGAGTAGTATGCATCATAATCCAGTTCCTGACGTTTGAGTAAAGGTCCGAGATAGTTTTTTAGAAGTTTGCCTTCAAAATAGTAATAGTCCTTGCCTCCTTTTTCGACTATATCAGTGACTGGTGAACCAGAATTTGAAAAATAGTAGTCATCACCATTAATATGATGTTCTCCGGTTAGTACTTGGCCAAATTTATTGGAGCGATAGCTAGTATTTAAAGTTCCAACAAAGACACGTAATGACTGAATATAAAAGGCATCTTTTACCAATTTTCCATGATTATCAAAGAGGTAGTTTTGTCCTTTGAAGATAGTAAGACCATTTTCAACTCGACCAGTATGATCAAAATAATAAAGTTGATCGCCAACTCGATGCCATCCATAGTAACGTCGACCATCAGAACCATAATATTCGTAATACGTTTTAGCAAATGGTTCCTGTCTTCTGATTTCAATAGACCAAGTATGCCAATAGTTGGTTTTTACAGCACCTGAATAGTGACTAAAATAGTAATGGGAGCCGTCAATGATTCTTTCCCCATCTTTCGCTTGACGACCTTCTTCGTCAAAGTAAAGAGTTACTCCATCTACATTTTGCCATCCTTTTAGTTTCTCTCCTGTTGCGGTGTAATAGTACCAGTTGCCTGAGGAATCTTCTTGGAAATGGCCACCAGAAACAAGTGGACGTTGAGGAAGTTTCTGTTCAGTTT
>JBKWCO010000293.1:0-1577 GCA_046975465.1 Streptococcus sp.
TAGAATTGATTTTGGCTGACCTTGAATCAATTAACAAACGTTATGCGCGTGTCGAAAAAATTGCTCGTACACAAAAAGATAAAGATTCTGTGGCAGAGTTTAATATTCTTCAAAAGATTAAACCTGTTCTAGAAGATGGTAAGTCTGCACGTACGATTGATTTTACTGAAGAAGAGCAAAAAATTGTTAAGGGACTCTTCCTCTTGACAACAAAACCAGTACTTTACGTGGCTAACGTTGATGAAGACCAAGTCGCAAATCCTGATGATATTGATTATGTCAAACAAATTCGTGAGTTTGCAGCGACTGAAAATGCAGAAGTAGTTGTTATCTCGGCACGTGTTGAGGAAGAAATTTCTGAATTGGATGATGAAGACAAAGAAATGTTCTTGGAAGACCTTGGTTTGACAGAATCAGGAGTTGATAAACTGACACGCGCAGCCTATCATTTGCTTGGTCTAGGAACTTACTTTACTGCTGGTGAGAAAGAAGTGCGTGCTTGGACCTTTAAACGAGGCATCAAGGCTCCACAAGCAGCAGGAATTATCCACTCTGACTTCGAGAAAGGATTTATCCGTGCTGTAACCATGTCTTACGATGATCTCATTAAATATGGTTCTGAGAAAGCTGTTAAGGAAGCTGGTCGCCTTCGTGAAGAAGGAAAAGAATACGTTGTTCAAGATGGCGACATCATGGAATTCCGTTTCAATGTTTAGAAAATAAAAAATAGTGCACAAGACTGAAAAGTATTTTTCAGTCCTTTTGCTGTTTATCAAAGAGGAGAAATAATGACAAAATTAGTAGTTGGCTTGGGCAATCCAGGTTCAAAATACCATGAGACACGTCACAATGTTGGTTTTATGGCTATTGACCTAATGGCTAAGGAACTGGGATTAACCTTTTCTGAGGAAAAGACCTTTAAGGCTGAAGTGACTTCGACCTTTTTAAATGGTGAGAAGGTTTATTTTGTGAAACCAACAACCTTTATGAATCTATCAGGTCTAGCTGTTAGAGCATTACTAGCTTATTACAATATTCCTATAGAGGATTTTATCGTCATTTACGATGACTTAGATATGGAAGTTGGAAAATTGCGCTTTCGTCAAAAAGGTTCAGCAGGTGGTCATAATGGGATTAAATCTATCATTGCTGAAACTGGCACTCAAGAATTTGACCGTATAAAAATTGGTATTGGTCGCCCACAGAAAGGAATGACGGTCGTTAATCATGTCCTTGGAAAATTTAGTGAAGATGATTATGCCACAATTTTACTGACTTTAGACAAGGTAGAGACGGCCCTCAATCATTACCTTAAAACCAATGATTTCGAAGACACCATGAGGCGTTATAATGGCTAATACCCTATTAGATCTTTTTGAGAAGAATCATCAATTGCTTGAGTGGCGTGATAAAGTAACCTTATTGAGTAGGCAGTTGGTCATGGGATTTTCTGGTTCCAGCAAGGCAGTTGTCATGGCATCTGCCCTTTCTGAGCAGGTTCCTAAGATTCTAATCGTTACTTCAACACAAAATGAAGCTGAGCAACTAACAGGAGATTTGTCAGCTATCTTAGGAGA
>JBKWCO010000294.1:0-1577 GCA_046975465.1 Streptococcus sp.
GGCAACAGTCCCAAGCACAACTGGAATTGGACGCTTAGCAATACGTTTAAAATCTTCAGTGGTCAAAGTAAGTCCCATACCAAAGAGAATCAAACCAAGTAGATAAGCCGTATTGGGAATGACCCAACTACTAGTTGCGGGAAGGGCATAGTTAAAGGCCGCCCAGAGGATAACAGCTACAGTAAACCATTTGCTGAGCCATTTACTAAAAGATACAAGTGACTCCATAATGAAACCTTCTTTCTATTTTCACAGAATAGTATAGCACTTTCATTTTGAATTTTAAGGTAAATTTCGAATTTTCTGAAATTAATTTCAAAACAATAACCCTCACACTTAGAATGCGAGTTTAGAGATTTCTATCACACTTAAGCCTTGTCTTGCGACTTTTCTTCAAATTGTTGAGCCCGTTCTTCTCCCCACCACAGTGGCAACAATTCTCCCAAAGTAATGGTTTGACGTGTTTCGTAGTCAACCATAAACTCCAAGTTACGATTATCAGGATGCAGTTCCATTAGAAATTCTCGACAGGCCCCACAAGGCATGCCAGACGGTCCACCATGAGGCGGCTGGTCACGAAAGGCGATAATTCGCCTAACCTTATTTTGACCAGTTTCTTGATACATATTGAAAAGGGCAGCTCTTTCGGCACATAGATGGAAAATACCACACGTCCCGTCCATACAAAAGCCCGTGAAAATTTGCCCATCTTCAGCCTCCACCGCAGCCACGACATGCTTAGCATAGACAAAGTCTGATACTTCCTGTGGTTGATACAAGGCTTGAGCCTTTTCATACATTTTCTGCCAAATATCCATTTTTCTCCTTTATACACGATCACTTTCTCTATGAGACTTGATATAGAGTGCAAGCACTATTGATACTGCCGTATAAGCCAAAATAAACAAAAGTGATTTCCATGAAAATTTCCCATTGATAGCAAAATTAACGACCAATTCATTGACATGATAGACAGGTGTCCACTCAGAGATACTCTGAACCCACTTAGGGAACATGGAAATAGGAACCCATGAACCACTCACTATAGGCAAGACAAGGTAAATAATATTAGCTACAAGAGACATGATTTGTTGAGATTTAATCTGAGCGATAAGCAAGCCAAAGGCCAAAAAGACCAAGCTTGATAGAAGTAAAAGAGCACCTGATCCTAGCCATCTAAAGAATGGCATCTCTACATCTCGGAAAAAGGTACCTACACAAAAGGTCACAATGATAGCAACCATAAAGTTTAGAAGCACACGAAAAATTTTAGAAAGATAATAAGCTGCGATACTAACCTTTGAGTGCTCGATATAGGTCAACCAGTGTTCAATTCGATCCTCTTGTAACATATAGGGAAAGGTGAACAAACCAAAACTAGACATAGAAAAGCCAGTCATGGTTAACATATAAGATAGCAAAAACTCTTTTTGGGCTTCTGGAGTAGGCGCTGAGAAAATACTTGAAAAAAGGAGGAAAAATCCGACGGGTATCCCGATTCCCATGATAAAGACTGGCCAGGTTCGCCACGTTTTTATCCATTCAATTTTTAGTAATGCTTTCATGCCTTGTCCTCC
>JBKWCO010000295.1:0-1564 GCA_046975465.1 Streptococcus sp.
ACCTAAAGCTTCTTCTCAAGAACAAGCTCAAGCAGGAACTGCAGATGGCGGACAAGTGGCTGAAGCAGCAGCTGGATCAGACAAGGTTAAATCTGAAAAGAATACAAATAATAGTCAATCATCGCTTGACTTTGGTGCCCTTGATAATGGTGATATTAGCTCTCTTGTGGGAACTTGGACTAATGCGAATGGTGAATCAGTTACAATTAACGCTGATGGTACAATTATCAAAAACTCAACAGGTTATACTGCTCAATTGAAGCCTCAAGGAGTTTCAGATAATATTTTTTATGCAGGAGTATTCTCAGATACAAGCTCAGCTGCATTGAGAGCGATTTCTGGAGGTAGTAACGGCTCTGATTACCTTGTTATTGGTCAAGACCAAACTGCTGAAGGTTTCCCTTATTATCGTAACTAGTACGAAAAAAGATTGCTATTTATGAACTGCACCCCAAAAGTTAGACAGATAAAATCTAACTTTGTGGGGTGTTTTTTAATTGATTGAAGCGAAAAATGTTACAAACCATTGTCTTTTTTGTAATAAAAATGTAAAATAAGTAAAGAGAACAATAAATCTCATTTTGAATAAGAGGGATTCGTTTATTAAAGGAACTGCTCCACCTTGGATCTATCTTAAGATTATGCTAGAGGAGTTATGTTATGCTTAACATCTATGTTTTAGAGGATCATTTTATCCAACAAAATCGTATTGAAGAGGTTATTCATACGATTCTTAAGAAAAATAACATTAAAGTGGGCGACTTTGAGGTTTTTGACAAACCCAATCAACTGTTAGACTTTATTACCGAGCGAGGGTCTCATCAGCTCTTTTTCCTAGACATTCAGATTAAAGACGATACTAAAAAAGGCTTGGAAGTTGCAAAGCAGATTCGCAAGAGTGACCCCTATGCCAATATTGTTTTCTTCACGACTCATTCAGAGTATCTTCCCTTAACTTTTCAATACCAACTGGCAGCTCTAGACTTTATTGACAAGTCTTTGGAGGGCGAGGACTTTCAAAAGCGTCTGGAAAGTATTATCTTATTAACCTGCAAAAAGATACAGAGTCAGAATCCAGAAGACGCTTTTCGGATTGAGAATGTTAAGACCGTTATTCAGGTTCCCTTTCATGATATCTTGTACTTTGAGACCTCGGATATTGTTCATAAGGTTATCCTTTATACTAAAGAGGAGCAGATTGAGTTTTATGGCAGTCTCTCTCAAATTGAAAAGAGTGACCCTAGACTGTTTAAATGCCACAAATCTTTCCTTGTCAATCCGGAAAATATCATCAAATTAGATAAAAGTACGGGGACGGTCTATTTTGAAAATGGTGGTGTTTGCTATGTTTCAAAATTGAAACTAAAGAAATTGATTGAGAGAATTGGCCGATGACAGCGATTAATTTTGTGATGGATAATCTTGGCTTTTTCGTAGAAATCGTCATCTTCATGCTTATTTATCGCTACATTACCTCTGAAAAGATAAAATTGAGATGGTACATCATAGTTCCTATACTCTTAAGGTTATTATTTGTATTTATAACACCATTAGCGTATGTAAT
>JBKWCO010000296.1:0-1539 GCA_046975465.1 Streptococcus sp.
GCATATTTATAGCCCCTAGTTTATATTCATGATAGACTAAAAACCTAACGTTTTATGTTTTATAAGTGAACAATGTTCAGAAATAGAAAGTAGGTTTTTGTGAAAACAACCAATCGTTATCTTGTAGCAACGTGTGGTGTCTTACTCCATCTCATGTTGGGGTCTACCTATGCTTGGAGTATCTATCGTAATCCTATTATGGCCCAGACTGGCTGGGATCAATCTTCAGTTTCTTTTGCCTTTTCGTTGGCCATCTTTTGTCTAGGGCTTTCTGCAGCTTTCATGGGACGTCTGGTTGAAAAATTTGGTCCTAGAGTGACTGGAAGTATGTCGGCTGTTCTCTATGCCTGGGGGAAACATTCCACAGGAGTTGCTATTGCTCATGGAGAGCTGTGGATTCTTTATCTTGGTTACGGTATTCTTGGTGGTCTAGGACTGCGTGGGTTATATTACGCCTGTTTCAACTATTATTAAGTGGTTTCCGATAAGCGTGGGCTTGCGACTGGTCTTGCCATCATGGGCTTTGGCTTTGCCTCACTGCTAACCAGTCCTATTGCCCAATATCTGATTCAGGGCACGTGGTGTTGAGCAGACCTTTATATTTTGGGAGTTGTTTATTTTATTGTGATGCTTTTGTCTCACATTCATTAAACGACCATGTGTAGAGGAAGCACAACTGTTGGCTGACAAGAGTCCGAACCGTCAGGTTGCTAATTTGAGCAAGGGAGTTACGGCTAATGAGGCTCTGAAATCATCAACTTTCTACTGGTTATGGCTTATTCTGTTTATCAATATTTCATGTGGCTTAGCCCTTGTCTCTGCTATTTCTCCAATGGCTCAAGATATGGTTGGGATGTCAGCGGAATCAGCGTCAGTTGTTGTAGGTGTTATGGGAATCTTTAATGGTTTTGGTCGCCTTCTGTGGGCAGGCTTGTCGGATTATATTGGACGTCCGAAGACTTTTATTCTCCTTTTTGTGGTTAATATTGTCATGGCCATCCTCCTAATTGTCCTGCAAGTGCCACTTGTCTTTGTGGTTGCGATGGCTGTTCTGATGACTTGCTACGGGGCAGGATTCTCCTTGATTCCTCCCTACCTTAGCGATATCTTTGGGGCAAAGGAGTTGGCTACCCTTCATGGTTATATTTTGACAGCCTGGGCGATGGCGGCCTTAGTGGGGCCAATGCTCTTATCCGTAACCTACGAATTGACAAAATCATACCAGATGACCTTGCTTGTTTTCATAGCTCTTTACGTGGTGGCTTTGGTCATTTCCTACCTCTTGAAAAAGAGGGGGTTACGTCAAGTAGCTTAATGATGACGTTTTGATTTATAGATAAGAAAAATCTCTAGCACTCGCTAGGGATTTTTTATATAATAAAACACATGGTTAAATCATATAGTAAAAATGCAAATCACAACATGCGACGTCCTGTAGTCAACAAGGATATCGTGGCCTACATGCGAACGCATCTTCAGGAAAATAAAGGGCATTTGGCTGAACTGGAGGCCTTTGCTCGTAAGGAAAATATTCCAATT
>JBKWCO010000297.1:0-1537 GCA_046975465.1 Streptococcus sp.
GTGTTGTCATTCCAACAACCTCCTAAATATTATTTTTAGCTTTTTCTATCAAGCTATGGTTTTATTATAGGGTGGAAGACAACAAAAAAGTAGTGACATAAATGTCACCACTCGATTTTGATTTTTAAGAAATCTTTTCGAATATAGAATCTATGGTCTAGACTAGCTTACTCTCCTTCCATTGCACCTGCTTGTAGGCTGTACATCTTGTGATAGGTACCACCGAGGGCTAGGAGCTCCTCGTGGCTACCGTGTTCGATGATACGCCCCTTGTCTAAGACATAGATGCAGTTGGCATCTTGAATCGTCGATAGGCGGTGAGCAATGGCAATGGTTGTGCGTCCTTGACGCATTTTTGCTAGAGAATTTTGGACAATAGCCTCTGTCTCCGAATCAATATTGGCTGTCGCTTCATCCAGAATCAAAATCTTAGGCTGGCTAGCAACGGTCCTAGCAAAGGCTAGAAGTTGGCGTTGTCCGGTTGAAAAACTTGAACCTCGTTCGGAAACTGGAGCACCATAACCTTCTGGAAGTTTGTCGATAAAGTGGTTGGCATCCACAAACTCAGCAGCGGCTTTAATCTCTTCATCAGTTAAATCCTGATACATGGCAATATTGGATTTGATTGTACCATGATAGAGAAAGGGTTCCTGAAGGACAAGACCAATGTTCTTACGCAGCTCTGCCTGACTATAATCGCGAATATCTACACCGTCTAGGAGAACTCGCCCTGATTGAAACTCATAGAATCGCATAAACACGTTGATTATAGAGGATTTTCCGGAACCTGTAGAACCGACAAAGGCGATGGTCTCACCTTTATTGACAGAGAAGGAAATGTTATCTAAAATCTGGTGCTTGCCATCATAGGAGAAGGAGACATTTTCAAAGCAAATATTCCCCTCAGTAACCTTGGCATCCGTGTCTCTCTGCTTAGGCTCATAGGTGCGCTCGTCAATCAAGGCAAAGACCCGACCGGCTGAGACCATAGAGGTTTGCAAGGTTGAGAAGTTCTGTGTCACTTCAATCAAGGGATCAAAAGAACGGTTAATGTACTGGATAAAGGCATACATGGTCCCCGCTGTGATACCCAGATAGATGCCACGATAGCCAAAATAAGCCATAAGAACAGCATAGCCCAGGAGCTTCAGTAAGCTCATGGCTGGGCGTAGAAAGAGAGAATCCAGTGACATGGAACGGCTAGCATAAATCAGGTGTTCCTCATTAATGGCATCAAACTCTTTTTTGAGACGTTTCTCTTGGTTAAAGGCCTGAATGATGCGAATCCCTTCGATACTCTCTGACAGTTTGGCATTTATATCTGAAAGCAAGGCTCTGGTCTTTTCAATGATGACCACTGATTTTTTGCGGTAGAGATTAACCAAAAGAACAATCAGAGGAAGAAAGAGCACAATAAGCCCGGTCAGACGAATGTCCAACATCATCATGGTGTAAAGGGTAGTAACAAAGATAAAGATAGCCGAAATAAAGCTAGACAGAATCCCTGAGAACATCTCACTAATAGTCTCTGTATCAT
>JBKWCO010000298.1:0-1501 GCA_046975465.1 Streptococcus sp.
CTATAAGGGAGCTCAAAATCCTAAATACATGGGCAATCCAAGTGTGGAACAATTGAAGTCATGGCAGGAGGCGGCTCAAGGAAAATTGATTAAATTGGCTCTTGCCCCTGAACGTGAGGGAGTGGCTGAATTTATTCAAGAAGCAACCAAGCAAGGCGTCACTATTGCTCTAGGTCATTCCAATGCCACATATGAGGAAGCAATGGCAGCAGTGGAAGCCGGGGCATCCGTTTGGGTTCACGTCTACAACGGAATGCGTGGTTTTACACATCGTGAGCCTGGTATGGTTGGTGCAGCCTTAGATAGTCCAGAAACGATTGGTGAGTTGATCGCTGATGGTCATCATGTGGTCCCTGCAGCTTGTAAGGTTCTTATCAAGCAAAAGACGCCTCAAGGAGTTGCCCTTATTACAGACTGTATGTCAGCAGGAGGCTGTCGGACGGCGACTATATGTTAGGCGACTTCTGTTATTGTTGAAAATGGTACCGCCCGCCTCAAAGAAGGTGGTAATCTAGCTGGATCTATCTTACAACTTAAAGACGGTGTCAAACATGTGGTTGATTGGGGACTTGTGACGTTGCTCAAGCCTTACAAATGGCCACTAGTGTTCCAGCTAAATCGGTTGGACTTGAGAATACTTGCGGAAGCCTAAAAGCAGGTCTACCAGCTGATTTTATCGTCTTAGATGACTCCTTGGACTTACAAGCAACCTATGTTGATGGACGAAAAGGTTGGGAAAAATAAGAGAATAAGTAGCACTTTCTGTGGAAGGTGCTATTTTTAGTTGATTTTTACAAAGGTGTCAGAGTAGTGTAAAATAGAAATACTTTATATTTTACAGGAGGTAATATGTCAAAACGTATTTGGAGCATTGCTCTGGCCTATGTCGGTGTAATGATTGGTGCAGGGGTATCTTCAGGACAGGACTCTTACAGTATTTTGTTAGTTTTGGAGCCTGGGGACTGATAGGTGTCATAGTTCTAGGAAGTTGTACATGTTGGCTTTGGGCGACTCATGATTGCTCTGGGAAGTTATTATCGCTCAGACGATCATTCGGGTAGTCCTGGCAGAAATCAGTCATCCTGTGATTTACCGTATTCTGGATATCGCTTTGATTATCACTTGTTTCCTGTTTGGTTTTGTGATGACAGCAGGTGCAGGGGCTAACCTAAACCAACAGTTCGGCTTTCCGATTTGGGTAGGTGCTTTCCTTTGTACAGCTCTGACTATCTTTGTGAGTTTCCTAGATTTCAAAAAAATCATCGGCGTTATTGGAGTTTTTACCCCTATGATTTTGGTTATGATTGCCATGATATTCGTGACCAATGTTCTAGGGCGTCACTGGGATTTTGCTGAGATGGATAAGGTGTCGCAAACCATTCAATCTCCTTTTCCGAGTATTTGGCTGTCTGTTGTTAACTATTTTGCCGTTTGTGTCATGTCGGCCCTAGCCATGGCCTTTGTGATGGGTGGCTCTATTCTTAAAATCAATGAAGCTGAA
>JBKWCO010000299.1:0-1497 GCA_046975465.1 Streptococcus sp.
GGCTGAAGCAAGTGAGCTCCCACCGAATTTGATGACTTTCATAGTTACTCCAAAAATTTTAAATTACTCTACAATTATAGCAAAATTCTGACAATTTGTCACATTGTTTTTAAAAGCAAGTAAGATTTAGTCTGATTATGGTACAATAAGGAAAGAAAAGGAGGATATCCCGTGGTAGAGGCAATTATTTTTGATATGGATGGTGTCCTTTTTGACACTGAAAAATATTATTATGATCGACGGGCAAGTTTTTTAGGCCAAAAGGGTATTTCAATAGATCATTTACCCCCGTCTTTCTTTATAGGAGGTAACACCAAACAGGTTTGGGAAAATATTTTAAGAGATGATTATGATAAATGGGATGTCTCAACCTTACAGGAAGAGTACAATGCTTATAAGAAAATCATCCCCTACCTTATAAAAATTGATTTTTCCTGATGTTTTAAAGGTTTTGAATGAAGTCAAATCTCGAGGGTTAAAAATCGGTTTAGCCTCTAGCTCAGTAAAAGCAGATATCCTAAGAGCTTTGGAGGAAAACCATTTGCAAGGTTTCTTTGATGTGGTGCTCTCTGGAGAAGGATTTAAAGAGAGTAAACCCAATCCAGAGATTTATCTGACAGCATTGAAGCATTTGAACGTGGAAGCAAATCAGGCTTTGATTATCGAAGATAGCGAAAAGGGGATTGCTGCTGGAGTCGCTGCAGGTGTTGAGGTTTGGGCCATTAAAGATAATCGTTTTGGCATGGATCAAGGTGCAGCCAAAGGCTTGTTGGATAACCTTATAGATGTTTTAGATTTATTAAAATAGAAGTGACACCGAGTTGTAGAACTCGGTGTTTTGATGTATCAAATTAAAAAACTCTAAGTTTCTGTTGACCTTTAGATGGACTATGGTATACTAGAAAATAACGATGAATGATTTGATAATCAAATTATCTATTCATCAAATAAAATATGACAAAAAAGTCAAATAACATGCGGTTTTTATATAGGAACTAGTTATCGGAGGAATGCTAAAAATGGCTTACGAAACAATTATTTATAGTGTCGAAGAGGGAGTGGCGACTTTGACGCTCAATCGTCCAGAAGTGCAAAATGGATTTGATATTCCAGTTTGTGATGAGATTATGGCTGCAATTGAGCAAGCTAAACAAGATGCGTCAGTAAAATTCTTGGTAATCAATGCTAATGGAAAAGTCTTTTCTGTTGGTGGTGACCTTGATCAAATGCAAAAAGCGGTTGCTGTAGATGATGTACAGTCTTTGGTTCGTATTGCTGAGCAGGTAAATGAAATTTCTTTTGCTCTTAAAAAATTGCCTAAGCCAGTCATCATGGTAGTTGATGGACCATGTGCAGGTGCTGCAGCTAACTTAGCTGTTGCAGCAGACTTTACGATTGCATCTGATAAAGCTAAATTCATCCAAGCTTTTGTAGGTGTTGGTTTGGCACCTGACGCTGGAGGTCTCTACCTTTTGACACGTTCAATCGGTATTAACC
>JBKWCO010000300.1:0-1488 GCA_046975465.1 Streptococcus sp.
CCTTAAGGGAAAGCACTTATCTGCTAAAGGTCAAATTATGATTCATGAATCGCTTGCTAGAAAAAATAAGCTAAGCGTCGGAGACAAGCTGACCTTGTCCAATTTTCAGGTGACTGAAAATAGAGCTAAGAAAATGAGCTTTGATATCGTTGGTATTTTTTCTGGCAAGAAGGAGGAGACATTTACTGGAATGCCCTCAGATTTAAGTGAAAATCAAATCTTCCTCCATTATGACGATAATAGCCAACTGCTTAATTTGACTGATAAGTTAGTGACAAAATTATCCTTTGGTATTAAGAATCCAGATAGAATCGACCAAGTCATTAAACAAGTGGAACAATTAGATATCGATTGGTATCGTCTACGTTTGGACGAGGACCGAAAGGCTTTTGACTCCTTGAAGGAATCGTCTCAAGCGCTACAAGAAATAGTCAGAACGATGATGATTAGTTTAATTGTTACAGGAGCAGGTATCCTCTCGTTTTTAATGGCACTATGGACGCGTGAGAGAAATCATGAGATAGGTATTCTTTTAGCAATTGGGAAGAGCAAGGGACGCATTTTTGCTCAATTTCTTATGGAGATATTGTTGGTGTCCCTTATGTCTTTGCTACCTGCCCTTGCTATTGGACGGCTACTAAGTCGACTGTTTTTGCAAGAATTTATAGGACAGCAAGGACAGCAGCAGGCTCTTCAGTTATTAGATCAAATACCTCAGGGACTACCTTTAGGCCAATCTTATCTAAGTCTTCTAGTCTTGGTAATATTATCGCTCGGTGTGACAACAGGTCTCATTTGGCGCAAAACTCCAAAAGAAATCTTATCTAATATGAGTTAAGGAGAAAGGAACACTATGTTAGAACTCAAAGATGTTACGTATAGTTATCAAAATAAAAGTGAAGCTATCCTCTCGAAGGTGAATTATCGTTTCGAGAAAGGTAAATTTTATAGTATTATTGGGCAATCTGGAGCGGGAAAATCGACCTTACTTTCCCTTTTGGCAGGTCTTGATTATCCCAAGAAGGGGCAGGTCTTGTTTAACGGAGAAAATATCAAGAAAAAAAGCTCTAGTTATCATCGTAGACACCATGTTGCGCTTGTTTTTCAAAATTACAATCTCATTGATTATCTTACACCTTTAGAAAATGTACGACTTGTTAATAAAAATGCCGATGAGAAGATACTTTCTGAATTGGGATTAGATGAAAAACAAATTAATCGAAATGTCCTGCAACTTTCAGGTGGGCAACAACAACGCGTAGCTATTGCACGGGCTTTGGTTTCAGAGGCTCCGATTATCTTAGCAGATGAACCGACAGGAAATCTAGACGACGAAACTGCCAAGGATATTATTGCTATCCTTAAAAGAATGGCCTTAGATCGCCAAAAATGTGTCATAGTTGTCACGCACAGTAAGGAAGTTGATCAGGCATCTGATGTGGTTTTAGAGTTGAAGAAGAAAAAACTCATAGAAAAGAAAAAATAAAG
>JBKWCO010000301.1:0-1471 GCA_046975465.1 Streptococcus sp.
GGTTCTGCAATTCTTAATGAAGAATCAGGGCGGTCTACGTCATTATGGCGAAGTTTTGCGTAATACGCTCTTTAATCCTGAGTTGAATGACAATTTGAATGGTATCTTGTCACTTGGAATGTTCGGTTATCTTGGTAACCTTACTTTACAAATGCCACTGTGGTTAATTTTTATTGATATCATCGTTCTTACAATTTTATTCTTGTCAAGTAAGAAGGATTTCTTTACTAAAGACTTTGCTAATGCATCCTGGATTCTCTTCCTACTAGAGGTTCTAGCTGCTGTTACAGTAATGTATATGCAGTGGACACCAGTTGTTCTTGGTCAGGGAGCTAATATATCAGTCGGTGCTCAAGGACGTTATTTCACGCCATTTATCATTCTTTTGTTGCCGCTAGTCGCTAACACAGCTAAGATTGATTTATCTCGACAGAAAAGATTGAAGATAGCAACTCTGACTTTAATTGCTAATTTCTTAGTGGCTATGTATTTGATTCTTTTCCATTATTGGGGGGTATTTGCATAATTTATGACTAAAACAATTTTATTTATTTCTCCGACAGGAACTCTAGATAATGGTGCTGAAATCTCGATAGTCAATCTTATGAAATTTCTTGTAAAAAAAGGTTATCGTGTATTAAACGTTTTTCCTGATTATAAGGTTCCATCCCAAGAGGAGTATCAAGCAGAACTTCAGAAAGCAGGGATTGAAACCTATGGTCTTTCAGCTGTCAAATGGTGGTGGGAAGAAGCACCGGGTGGTTCACCAGGCAATCATTTTTTGCGAGTAAATTTTTATAATAAGAATGTCAAAGACATTCGAAATATTATTGTAGATAACAAGGTGGACCTTGTTATCAGTAATACAGTAAATGTTTTTCAAGGTGCACTTGCTGCCACTTATGAGAATATCAAACATTTTTGGTTGATTCATGAATTTCCTGAGGGAGAATTTGGTTACTATAAAGAAAAACTTGACTTTATAGACAAGTTTTCTGATGAGATTTTTGCTGTAACAGGAGCGTTGACAGAGGATTTACAAAAGTATTTTCCAAATAGGAAGATTTATTCCTTTGCACCTTATACTCAAATTGAACCTAAAGAAAGGCTGGGAACTGAATCCAACATTCACCATCGTATCGTTTCAGTTGGTCGCTTGACTCAGAGAAAGAATCAGCTTGAGTTGATTAAAGCTTTTCAAATGCTTAATCTAGCAGGCACTGAACTTGTATTTTTAGGTGCTTGGGATGAGGATTATAAACAACTCTGTGATGATTATATTGTAGAGCATAATTTGAAAAAAGTTTCATTCATGGGATATTTAGATGATCCTTGGTCAGAGATTACTGATAAGGATTTAGCTGTTTTCCCGTCGAGTATGGAGACGTTTGGTCTCGTTTATGTTGAATCTGTTTTAAATGGTATTCCAACGATTTTATCAGATAATGCGGGACATAAATCTGCCTTTGAA
>JBKWCO010000302.1:0-1458 GCA_046975465.1 Streptococcus sp.
CATGGAGGCTGACAAGATGCACTTGCATCATCGTCTCCTAGCCATGGGCTTCACTCATCGAGGAGCGGTTCTGGTGGTTTATGCCATCGCTATCCTCTTTTCATTGATTGCCCTCTTGTTAAACGTTTCCAGTCGTCTCGGTGGTATTCTCTTGCTCTTGAGTTTGATTTTGGGAATGGAAATTCTGATTGAAGGGCTTGAGATTTGGGGCGTTGGTCGAACACCACTCTTCAATTTCCTAAAATTTATCGGGAATAGCGATTATCGTCAAGCGACCATGTTGAAATGGAAGCAAGAACGAAAAAAATAAACATTTGAAAAGCCAAGTAATGGCTTTTTTGTTATAATGATTCTAATTAAGGAAGATGGAATTTGTTTCCTGTTTTCCAGAAAATAGCAATGCTGTTTTCAAAAAATAATGATATTTTGCGAGCTGAGTCTCGCTGTATATATGAAAAAGGAGTATACAATGTCTGTACTTGAAATCAAAAATCTTCATGTTTCTGTTGAAGATAAGGAAATCTTGAAGGGTCTCAATTTGACTCTTAAAACTGGTGAGATTGCTGCTATCATGGGTCCTAACGGAACTGGTAAATCTACCCTCTCAGCTGCTATTATGGGTAACCCAAACTATGAAATCACAGAAGGGGACATCCTTTTTGATGGTGAAAGTATCCTTGACTTGGAAGTTGATGAACGTGCACGCCTAGGTCTTTTCCTTGCTATGCAATACCCAGCTGAAATCCCAGGAATCACAAATGCTGAGTTCATCCGTGCGGCTATGAACGCTGGAAAAGAAGATGACGAAAAGATTTCTGTTCTTGATTTCATCACTAAATTGGATGAAAAGATGGAATTGCTTGGTATGCGTGAAGAAATGGCTGAGCGTTACCTTAACGAAGGTTTCTCAGGTGGTGAGAAAAAACGTAACGAAATCCTTCAATTGCTCATGTTGGAACCTAAGTTTGCTCTTCTCGATGAGATTGACTCAGGTCTTGATATCGATGCCCTTAAAGTAGTTTCAAAAGGGGTTAATGCCATGCGTGGTGAAGGTTTTGGTGCCATGATTATCACTCACTACCAACGTCTCTGAACTACATCACCCAGATGTGGTACACGTAATGATGGAAGGTAAAGTGGTTCTTTCAGGCGGTCCTGAATTGGCTGCTCGTCTTGAGCAAGAAGGTTATGCGAAAATCGCTGAAGAGCTCGGTTACGAGTACCACGAAGAAGCGTAAGTCTGTTACTCGAAATAACTAGAAAAGGAGTAACCTATGTCAAAAGAATCTATTATCGCTTTTTCACAAGCAAAAGCAGAGCCACTTTGGTTGCAAGACCTTCGTCAAGCAGCCTTTGATAAGCTTGAAAGTTTGGCTCTTCCAAAAATTGAGTGTGTTAAATTCCACCGTTGGAATCTCGGTGATGGAACGATTACTGAAAATGAACCATCAGCAAATG
>JBKWCO010000303.1:0-1450 GCA_046975465.1 Streptococcus sp.
GTTGAAGGTGATACCAAACTTGAGGAGCAGGGCGAAATCATTGCACCGATTGCGCGTGATGTGGATTCCATTATTACACGTCGGGTTCATAAATCAGGGAAATATGCCCATACGAGCTATCACTTGGTAGCTGATTATGGTCGAGTGAAGTTGGTTGATATCAATCTTCATACTGGACGTACGCACCAGATTCGTGTTCACTTTGCCCACTTAGGTTTGCCTCTTTTGGGAGATGACCTTTATGGCGGGTCCCTAGACTATGGTATTAAGCGCCAAGCCTTGCATTGTCACCGTCTTGCATTTGTTGATCCTTTCACCAAAAAAGAGATGGTCCATGCATCTTCCTTGACAGATGATTTGAAACCGTTATCATGGACTTACAAACTAAAAAGATTGATTGAGGAGTATTTATGCGTAGTCTATTTGGTGAACTTCGTGAACGTATTTTGGAAAGAACATTAAGATTGTTTTTCCTGAGGGTAATGACGACCGTGTGGTTCGTGCAGCTGCCCGTTTGAAATTTGAAGGATTGGTGGATCCTATTATCTTGGGAGACCCAGCTGAGGTTCACAAAATCTTGAACGATCTTGGTTTTGCAGACTTTAACTATACAATTATTAATCCTGAAACCTATGAAGATTTCGAGGAAATGAAGGAAAAATTTGTTGAAATCCGTAAAGGGAAAGCGACAATGGAAGATGCGGAAAAGTTGCTTCGTGATGTCAACTATTTCGGTGTTATGCTAGTTAAACTTGGTTTTGCTGATGGGATGGTTTCAGGTGCTATTCACTCAACAGCGGATACGGTACGTCCGGCCCTTCAAATTATCAAAACAAAACCGGTATTTCACGTACTTCAGGTGTTTTCCTTATGAACCGTGAAAACACTAACCAACGTTTGGTTTTGCTGACTGTGCTATTAACATTGATCCAAACGCTCAAGAACTGGCAGAAATTGCTTGAATACTGCTGATACAGCTGCATTTTGGTATTGATCCTAAAGTGGCCATGCTTAGCTTCTCAACAAAAGGTTCTGCTAAATCGCCAAAAGTTGACAGGGTTGTTCAAGCAACAAATATTGCTAAAGAAATGCGTCCTGACTTGGCTATTGATGGTGAGTTGCAGTTTGATGCAGCCTTTGTTCCAGCAACAGCTGCTATTAAGGCTCCAGATAGTAACGTAGCAGGACATGCCAATGTCTTTGTCTTCCCAGGTTTGCAAGCAGGTAACATTGGATATAAGATTGCCCAACGTTTGGGAATGTTCGAAGCTATCGGACCAATCTTACAAGGTCTTAATAAACCAGTAAACGATCTTTCTCGTGGTGCTAGTGCTGAAGATATTTACAATTTGGCGATTATCACAGCTGCTCAAGCTCTTAATGGCTAATTTTAACTTAGAAACAGAGGTTTAACCAAGGTGTTAGGCCTTTTTGTTTTATGCATGACTGG
>JBKWCO010000304.1:0-1439 GCA_046975465.1 Streptococcus sp.
CTAGAAGATAGAAGCTGAGCTATATTCTGTGCCTTTTCAATCCTTCCTTCACTACCGCTCACAATAATCAATGCTGGTGCTTTTATTGCCTTTTTATCATAAAAGAGTCTCCCTTGAAAATGTTTCCCATAAATATCTTTATGACTAATTTGCGAACTCATGTAATGTCTTGTGAAAGTTCTCTCTGCAATGACAGTATTTCCTTGCATAATTTTGATTTCCACAAAAAACCGATCTAGTAAAGGAATTTTAGAAAGAGAGGTTGGGAGCTTCTTTTTCTTATTGGTCAAGGGCTTTGCATTAAAGAATAACCCCATTGTTGCAATGTCTTCATAAGAGCCAGAACAAGATGGAGTTTGTGAAATATCAATAATACCATTCTTATCTGATACAAAAGTCGCTGTTGATTTCCATAAAACATCATGAGCTAAAAGCATGGGAGCATTGATACAATAATAATCGGATAGAAACATTTCGACTCGATAGATTTCTCTTGGTTTTAAGCCATCGATGACAATATTAAAAGATTCGTCTGCTAAATCAGACTCTGAGATCAGTTCAATTTTTATATTCATATCTTCCCCTTTTTGTTAATGTGATTAACAATATAGTTTTTAAATTACCGTGATTTTTACCACGGTAATTCTTGCCATACCTTTTCAACATCATCCATCAGTTTCATAACCATTTGAAGGTCCTCATCACTATAGTTTTTTAAAACTGAAAAAATGGCTGTCTCAATATGTTCTTGCTGCTCTTTATGAATGTTAAAAACGTCAACCCCTTTTTGGGATAATATCAGATATTTATTTTTTTCATTATCCGGTGCAAATTCAAAAGAAACAAGGTCTTTCTTGGTTAAACGTCTAACACTCTGAGTAATGGCACTCCTAGAGACTTCAAGTAACTCAGATAATGTCACTAAATTCACAGGCTGATTCCGACCTATTAGGTCAATCAAATGGACTTCATTAATAGTGATTGATTTATCAATACTGTTCCGATGTTGATCTTTTTTCAACTGTTCAAATGCTAAAACAAAACTGTTAAAACGATTATTAAACTTATGCAGTTCTTTCTTATTCATAGTGTCCCTCTTTTTGTTAACAACATTAACAAAACTACTATTTCCTGTCAAGCTGAACCTAAAAAATCCTCCAGAGCTAGGCTCTGAAGGATTTATTTTTATTTAACAACAATATTAACGAGTTTATTAGGTACCGCAATCACTTTCACGATTTCCTTACCATCAATCTCTGCCTTGACTTTTTCATTAGCAAGAGCGACTTCTTGCAACTCTTCGCGTGAAAGGTCTTTCGCAACCATGAGTTTGGCACGAACTTTACCTTTGATTTGAACGACGATTTCGATTTCGTCTTCAACCAATTTGCTTTCATCCCATGTTGGCCAAGCTACATAAGAGATAGACTCACCTGTTT
>JBKWCO010000305.1:0-1435 GCA_046975465.1 Streptococcus sp.
TTCCCAGCCTTTGAGCTGATATTTCACGCCTTTTTCAAGACCATCTAAGGTAACGGTATCAACGATAGTCACGTCCTTACCAGCTTCGATTGTCTTTTTCCCAGTTGCCTTGTCAGTAGCAGTTGTGCGCATGGTGATGATACGCTCTGTAATCGTCACGGTCTGTCCGTCGTCCTCTATATTCTTATGTTCTGCTACCTTTGTAGGTTCGTCTGGATTGGAAAGGTCGTATAATTCTTCAAAGGTCACAAGTTCCTTTCCTGCAAGGTCGCTGGCGTTGAATGTAAATGCAATCTGAACTTCCATCTTTGTATCAGTAGCGGTAAAAGCAAGGTCATTTTCCACACGTTCACCATTCACGATAAGCTCTGTATTTTCAGACTTCACCATCTCCCAGCCTTTGAGCTGATAGTTCACACCTTTTTCAAGACCGTCTAAAGTGACTGTATCAACGATAGTCACGTCTTTACCAGCAACAATCATCTTTTCACCTGTTGCCTTGTCGGTAGCTGTGGTATGAATGGTAATGATTCTTTCCTCGATTCTCACCGTCTGCCCGTCGTCCTCAATGTCCTTGTGTTCCGCTACCTTAACAGGTTCGTCTGGATTGGAAAGGTCATACAATTCTTCAAATGTTACAAGGTCTTTGCCCCCTAAAGCACTGGCATTGAATGTATAGGAAACCTCAACTTCCATTTTGGAATCCTTTGCAGTAAATGAGTAATCACTTTCCACTGATTTACCATCAATAAGAAGCTGTGCATTTTCAGATTTCACCATCTGCCAGCCTTTGAGCTGATACTTCGTTCCTTTCTTCAATCCGTCCAAAGTGACCGTATCAACGATAGACACGCTCTTACCAGCAATGATTGATTTTTCACCTGTCACTTTGTCGGTAGCTGTGGTATGGATAGAGATTTCTGGCTCGTAATCATCTGTCAAAGTACCTAAATGAATGACCGTCTTATTTCTGGAAACCACCACATTAAAGACAGGAATCAAGGTCATTCCTTTGTTTGAATCACAACGTAATTCCTCAATCTCGTAAGTATCATAGAGTAAAGCACCTTTGCTGTCGTCTGGTTCAGATGTTCCAAACCAGATACCGTCCTCACTGGATTTACCAGCGTTTGTATTCTGCTTATGAGATACCCAGTCAGCGGCAGTAGAGAACTGACCGTTTTTATCAGTCACAATGATGTGGCTTTCACCAGTCGTCTTGCTTGTGATCCTAAACGGAACATTCGCAAGTCGCTTGTGAGTACCGTCACCGATTTTGACACCCTCAATATCACCACGCTTAATCTGATTGTAAACAGAGTGTACTTCGTCAGTTAAATCAACAATTTTTCCACTCTCTGTGATTGCAAACTCAATCGGTTTTGCACCGTCAGTCAAATATCCCTCTGGAGCTTTGCTTTCTTCGATACGGTAT
>JBKWCO010000306.1:0-1421 GCA_046975465.1 Streptococcus sp.
AAAATAAAATTTAACATTGTTACCTTTGACTTTAACAAAATCATGAGCCTCTAGACCACTTTTCTTGAAAGATTCCATACCATCAACCATTTTCTTCTTATCTTTATGGTAAAAGCGATAAGTTTCAAGCAGATAGGTTCCTTCAGGTATTTTACCACCTTGCAGGTGCATAAACGCATAGCCACCAAATGAAAGCGCCACTAGGACAATCGCCCCCAGTACAGAAGCAATAATAATTTTAGCTTTCTTAGACAAGCCTGTCTTAGCAGGAGCAACTTGTGAAACGGGTTGTGTTACTTGGTCACTCAACTGAGCTTGCTGTGGATTAACATCCTCGTCCCTAGACTCTTGAAAAATAAATTCCCCATTAGCTTTTGCTTGTTGGATTTCTTCCTCTGTCGGCTTACGATTATTGATTGTTTCGAAATAATCTAACCACTCTTTTTCGTTCATAAAAGTCCCCTTTTTCATTGATATTTCCATTCTACCAGAAAAAAGACTCCAAAGCTATTTGACTATTTTCATAAAAAGAAAAGCGTACCGACTTTATCCCTGTACCACTTCACTTGTTATGAATATTAAATTTTATCAATGCCTTTTTTGCTGCTAGAGGCCTGATTTAGAACCACTACCATAGTCATCGCTGTAACCATAACCGTAGTCACTTGCTCCATAACCATAATTAAATAATCCCTTATACTCGTCGTACTGATCACTATAAGTCTTCAATTCTTTCTTATAATCTTTAAGCATCCTTATAATCATCCCAACGCTCCTCAGCATCCCCTTACTATACGTTATAAGTAATGCGGATTGAAGCTTCCCTTTTGTCATAAGTAGTAGCGTATACTCGTTACCTTTTTTGACGTAAGTTCGTTTTTCTTTGAGAGATTTCTTTAGATTTTCAGATTCTTTAACGACTTTGTAGCGTCTTTGGTAAAAAGAATAATCCTTAGACATATCTTTCATGAAGTCTTTTGTAGATTCAACTTTCACATTTAAAACTTCTTTGAGTTTATTATGGATCAACTGCTGAGGATTTCATCTCATACTCTAACAAGCTAACATATGATTTATTGTCCTCGACTAAAATAGTTCTAGATTATTATTTTACTTCTACAAAGGAGTAGACATCATCAAATTCATCAAGCATTGCCATTCTATTCTTATCTTCATTGTAATAAGAAAAACTGACTACCTCATATGTTCCATCTGCAATCTTACCTGATTGGTAGCGCCATAGTGAGTAGCCCCCAACAATAAGTAAAATCGCTGCTAAGGAACCAAAGACTGATGCCAAAATAATCTTAGTTTTCTTAGACATACCTTTTTTAGCAGGTACGACTTGTTGGAAGGTTGCTGTTGTTTGGGCAAACTGAGGCTGCTGCGTCATCGTTATCACAGGTTCAGCTGGCTTAATC
>JBKWCO010000307.1:0-1369 GCA_046975465.1 Streptococcus sp.
GTTTTTGGTACATTTGGTGAAATTGCCTTAACACTTTCTTTGGTTCTCTTTGCCTTTACAACAATCTTGGGTTGGTCTTACTACGGTGAACGTTGCTTCGAATTCATTTTCAAATCAACGAAATTCCTTCCACTCTACCGCCTCATTTTTGTGGTTATGGTTGCTCTTGGTGGTTACCTCACACTTGATGTTGTTTGGAAAATTGCGGATATCGTAAACGGTTTGATGGCACTGCCTAACTTGATTGCCCTACTAGTCCTTTCACCAATCATCATTAAAGAAACCAAATTATACTTTGAACGTCATAAATAATGAAAGAGCTCAGGCTCTTTTTCTTGTCTTTATCAGCGCCAATTCTTACGACTACTGCTTTTTGCGTTACAATGAAATAAATTCGTTTTACACAAATAAAGAAATATCCAAAGGATAAAACATGTCAATTACCAAAATTTGATACTATGCTATTTCAACCCCTTTAGGCGAAGGGGTTATCGGTATTGTTCGCTTATCAGGAACAGATGCTATTGCCATTGCTAATAAGGTTTTCAAAGGGAAGGATCTTGAAACCGTTGATTCTCATACCATCAACTATGGTCATATTGTCGAAAATGAGGAAACCATTGATGAAGTCATGGTAAGTGTTATGCGTGCACCAAAGACCTTTACGCGTGAGGATGTCGTGGAGATCAACACTCACGGTGGGGTTGCTGTGACTAATGAAATCCTCCAACTCCTTATTCGTTCTGGAGCTCGTATGGCTGAACCTGGAGAATTTACCAAACGTGCCTTTTTGAATGGTCGTGTGGACTTGACTCAGGCTGAAGCTGTCATGGATTTGATTCGTGCTAAGACTGATAAGGCTATGGCCGTTGCCGTCTCTCAACTTGATGGTTCGCTCAAGGATCTCATTAACAACACTCGCCAAGAAATCCTTAAACCTTGGCTCAAGTCGAAGTTAATATTGATTACCTGAGTATGATGATGTTGAAGATTACCACAAATCTTGTCCGTGAAAAACGAAAGAGTTCCAAGCACTTTTAGAAAATCTCCTTGCCACTGCTAAACGAGGAAAAATCCTACGAGAAGGCCTTTCAACGGCAATCATTGGTCGTCCAAATGTCGGAAAATCTAGTCTTCTTAACAATCTCCTACGCGAGGAGAAAGCTATCGTTACGGATATTGAAGGTACTACCCGTGATATCATTGAAGAATACGTTAATATCAAGGGTGTTCCACTTAAGTTAATCGATACTGCTGGTATTCGAGACACAGATGATGTGGTTGAAAAGATTGGTGTTGAGCGTTCCAAGAAAGCTCTCGAAGAGGCTGACCTGGTTCTCCTTGTGCTTAATAGCTCCGAACCATTAAC
>JBKWCO010000308.1:0-1345 GCA_046975465.1 Streptococcus sp.
CTTGTTACTGAAAATCAAGTTACTTTGAAAGAAGATCGTGTTCTTGACTGGTTGTCAAAAGGTGCTCAACCTTCTGATACAGTTCGTAACATTCTTTCAAAAGCTGGTGTGATGAAGAAATTTCACGATTCAAAATACTCTAAATAACAGAATTGCAGGTTGACTATGGACACGATTGAAAATCTTATTATTGCAATAGTGAAACCTTTGATTTCACAACCAGATGCTTTAACTATCAAGATTGAAGATACACCAGAATTTTTGGAATATCATTTGGATCTTGATCCTAGCGATGTTGGACGTGTAATTGGTCGTAAAGGTCGCACAATTTCTGCGATAAGAACGATTGTCTACTCTGTCCCAACTGAAGATAAAAAAGTAGAATCGTTATTGACGAAAAATAAAAAGGCGGGACTTGGTCCCGTTTTTTTGTTGGAAGGCTCCAGTGAGCACCGTTGAGAATTGTTGCTGAACGTGATAAGTGAATAAGCTACACTGGAGAAACAGATTACTTTAATGTTGAAATTGTCAGCCTGCGACACAAGGAGAAATGCGGGTCTTGTCTGTGACAGACTGCGGAAGAGAGCGTTTGCAAAAAGGAGCTGAGTTGGCGCTCTTTGATGAGAAGGATCGTTTTGTCCAAACGGTGACCATTGCCCGACCACCGCAAACACAAGAACTTCGACATCATCAAGTTTAAGGATATGTACCATATCAATGCCATTGAGAAATTCAAAGGCTTTAGTATAAGGTTGCAGAAGAAGACTTGACGGATTTGGAGGATGGAGAGTTTTATTACCATGAGATCATAGCCTTGATGTTTATGAAAGTGACCAGCTAATCGGTCAGATCCGAAATCCTGCAACCAGGTGCCAATGATGTTTGGGTGGTGAAACGCAAAGGCAAACGAGATCTTCTTTTGCCTATATCCCACCTGTAGTCTTAAATATCGATATCCCAGGAAACCGTGTGGATGTGACAGCAGAAGGTTAGACGATGAAGATTATTTTAACCTCTTTCCAGAGATGTTTTCCCTTGAGCATTCCATCGTCGGAAAGGCCCGTGAAAAGGGACTTCTCGAGATCAACTACCATAATTTCCGTGAAAACGCGGAGAAAGCGCGCCATGTGGACGATGAACCCTATGGGGGCGGGCAAGGCATGCTTCTACGCGCTCAACCGATTTTTGATGCCTTTGATGCCATTGAGAAAAAGCATCCGCGCGTGATCCTGCTGGATCCTGCTGGTCGGACCTTTGATCAATCTTATGCAGAAGAGTTGGCTCAGGAAGAAGAATTGATCTTTATCTGTGGTCACTATGAGGGCAACGACGAGCGGATCAAGAC
>JBKWCO010000309.1:0-1341 GCA_046975465.1 Streptococcus sp.
TCTTGTACCATGGTATATTTATTGTACTGTAGGCTGGCCTTTTGTTTCCAGATATCTGCGTAGTTCTCAAAGTAATCCTTGAGATTAGGTTTTGTCATTTCTGTTTTGAGCACTTGGAGTGTGGATGAAAGACCACCAGCATCTGCGACATTCTCAGTAACTGTGAGTTTTCCATTTACCTTAGTCCCGTAAATTTCCAAACCATTCCACTGGTCTTCAAAGGCTTTGATCCTCTTGTCAAAAGCTTTACTATCTGCTTTTGTCCACCAGTTATGCATGTCGCCGTTCTCATCATAGTCGGCACCATTGGAGTCAAAGGCATGGGTAATTTCATGTCCAATCACGACACCGATACCACCATAGTTCTTTTCAACACTTTGGTTCTTGTCGTAAAACGGAGCTTGCAAAATACCAGCTGGGAAGTTGATACTGTTACTTTCTGGGTTGTAATAAGCATTGATATCAAAAGCAGAACCAGACCATTTATTCTTATCAATAGGATCATCAAAATGATCAATGGTATAACGTTTTCCGAACTGGGCAATGTCTTCTGACAATTCAAAGAAGGACTTGTTAGGGTCAAGATGTAGTTCCTTAGTACCAGGATCGACATCTTCCTGATAACCTACGAAAACCTTCATTTTATCCAATTTTTCGATGGCCTTGTTGCGTGTATCTTCCGTCAACCAATCATTCTGTTGGAGACGGCCACGATAGACATTTTTGATTTTATCAATCATACCTGTCACATCAGTCTTGGCTTCCTCACCAAAGTATTTACGTCCATAATAGACACTCATGACATCACTAAATAGATTGACACTCATCTGATAAACCATCCTTAAACTGGCTTCTGTGTACCCATGTAGCCATGCTAATCGATGCAAATTCAAGCGGTAATCTTCTGTCAGAGAATTTGACGCAGCTATAGCTTCTGCACTAACATCCATGATTTTATTTTAGAAAATTGTCCTGATTAACGACCTTACTATAATTCTCAAAATACTTGGTATTAGGGACATTGATGGTTTCTAAATCACGTCCCATAATGCCTTTAATGACATCATATAATTTGAAGGAACCAGAGTAGGCATTAATCTCTTCTGCTGTTTTAGGGTGAACCAAATTCTTACTTTCAGACATCTCTTCGTTACTGAGACTGTACTTAGCAATGATTTCGTCGAACTCCAGTGCTTCTTTGACAATCCGTTTACTATTTTTTTCGCTATATCCAAGCATTTCCAAGGCTTTTTGCGTGGCTGTTTCAATTGGAGTCAAATATTGTTTCTTGCTGGCCTCGTCTTTATAAATAGACACATCTGGCAATAAGATACTTGGGGG
>JBKWCO010000310.1:0-1325 GCA_046975465.1 Streptococcus sp.
CATGCTTACCCTTTCGTTAGTTTATAAACTAACATTAGTATAAAATATAACTTGTTTTATTTCAAGTATTTTCCACAAAAAAATAACAACATCCCTTCTAGAATGTTGTTATCCTTCTATTTTTTCCCTTTAACTTGGTCGGTGGCAACATCTTCACCAAACCATTTGTCAGAAATCTTTTGGAATTCTCCATTTTTATAAAGGGTTCTAAATCCTTGATTGATTTTTTTAATAAGTGTCTTATCTGCCTTACGAGCACCTACAGCAAAGCTTTCACCCTCGTAACCAGCAGGCATAACGTTATACTGATCCAGAACCCTGATTTCTCTAGGTAGTAATTAGCGTACACACGGTCAATCAATAGGCCGTCAATACGTCCACTATCAAGGTCAATCAAGGCCTGAGTAAAGGTCGAATATTGGACTGCTTTTTGGTTGGTCACGATATCCTTCAAAATCTTCGGTGAAGCATTGAAAGCATCATAACCGGAAGAGCCTGCTTGGGCACCTAAGGTCTTACCTGCCATTCCTGCAACAGAATCAATTCCCGAAGACTTTTTGGTTACCAGTACTTGTTCATTGACCATATAAGGCACTGTAAAGTCTGCAGACTGCTTACGCTCATCCGTGACCGAGTAACCATTCCAAATGAGGTCAATTGTCCCATTCTTCAGTTCTGTTTCTTTCATATCCCAGTCAATAGCCTGCCATTCGACATCGATACCATACAATTTAAAAACTGCGGTGGCAAGATCAATATCAAAACCAACATAGCCACCATCCTTTTCCTCATATCCCATAGGAGCAAAGGTCATCAAAACCAATTTTGATTTTCTTTTCTTTGGTATAGGTTTGCCACTGATCTTTCTGAGTTGCAAAATGTGAGCGCGAGCTACAAGCTGATAGCGCAAACAAAGGCAAAATGACAAGACAGCCTAGCAAAATCGTTTTACTATTTTTTCATGGAAAATCCTCACTATTTTGGATTGATAGTGACAATCTCATCGGCGATGTGCTGTGCAAACTGCATATCATGAGTGATAACGATTTGCGTAATCCCAGTCTCACGATTCTGCAAAATCAATTTCTCAACTTCTTGACGCAACTCAGGGTCAAGAGCTGATGTTGGTTCATCATAACCGACAATTTTCGGATCAATCATCATAGCACGCGCAAATGCAACACGTTGTTTTTGTCCCCCAGAAAGAGAGTAAGGATAAGCATTTCCATGAGCACCAAGGCCTAAACGGTCAAGCAGAGCTTGAGCTTTTTTCTGAGCATCCTCCTTAGACATTCCCATCGTCTTAATTGGCGAAAGCGTTAGAT
>JBKWCO010000311.1:0-1309 GCA_046975465.1 Streptococcus sp.
TTATCACCCTTACCACGGGGTTCATCCGCTGGTACCATAAAGAGGACGGTATCTACTTCACGAAGGGTTGAATAAGCAGATTCCACCATGAAATCCCCAAGAGCCGTTTTAGGTTTGTGAATCCCTGGTGTATCAATAAATACAATCTGTTCCTTATCAGTTGTGTAAATCCCCATAATTTTATTACGGGTTGTTTGAGCCTTATCACTCATAATAGCAATTTTTTGCCCCATAACATGGTTCAAAAACGTTGATTTTCCTACATTAGGACGGCCAAGAATAGCCACAAATCCTGATTTAAATGTCATTTACTTTCTTTCTCTTTAGTTCTAGTTAAAAATTAAGTGCCAAATTTTAGGTATAAAAACAATCATACCTGTAATGAGTGCATAACAAGAAACCACTAAAACAGCTCCTGCAGCCATATCCTTGGCATTTTTGGCTAGCATCGAAAAGTGATAATTACTGGCCAAATCGACAACATTTTCAATGGCAGAATTAACGATCTCTAGGGCAATTACGAGAAAAACTGCCATCAAAAGAAAGAGCCATTCTGTCGCAGACACACGAAAAATCAAGCCAGCCAATACCACCAAGATAGCTGAAACCAAATGCTTGCGCATGTTGCGTTCTTCTTTAAAAGCTGTGATAATCCCTGTTAGAGCAAACTCAAAACTTGCTGTAAATTCTCTATTTTCCACTTTTCTGTGGATTATTGTCGCGTAAGTCCATAAGCAGTTAAAATTTCTTCCTGTAATCCAAACATTTCCGCTTCTTCTTCTGGAGTATAATGGTCGTAGCCATTGATGTGAAGAAAACCGTGAACAGCCAAGAAGCCCATCTCACGCTCGAAACTATGACCATAATCCTCAGCTTGCTCGTGAGCCTTATCAACAGAAATAAAGAGTTCACCGATATAACTATCAAACTCTCCCATCATTTCAGCCAATTCAGGATTTTCAGCCAACTCTTCCTCATCAAAGCTAATGTCTAATTCAGGCTTATACTCCAAACTAATAACATCCGTTGGACGGTCTGTATCACGATATTCCAGGTTTAGCTCGTGGCTACGTTCGTTGGTTACAAATGTAACCGCCATTTCCTTGTCTTCCTTGCCAAGTCTTTGTGCTGCAAAATCTAGCAACTCCAAGGTTTGTTCTTTTAATTTCTCAGAGACTTGTCCAGTCTCATCAATCATTTCAATATACATAAGATACTTTAGGAACGGCTATGATCACTTCAAGCACAGAACCGCTCGCTTCCTTTCACTAACTCATTAGCTTTTTATAGAAATACTCAAATACATAGA
>JBKWCO010000312.1:0-1286 GCA_046975465.1 Streptococcus sp.
TGGCTCAATCCTTTCTATCCAAGTCCACAACGTGACAATGGTTACGATATTTCAGACTACACAGCCGTCAACCCTGTCTTTGGAGACATGGCTGATTTTGAAGAGATGGTCCGTGTCGCTAAAGAGCATAATATTGACTTCATGCTAGACATGGTGCTCAATCATTGCTCAACGGAGCATGAGTGGTTCCAAAAGGCATTGGCTGGGGATAAGTATTACCAAGCTTTCTTCTTCATTCAGGACAAACCAACCGATTGGTTATCTAAATTTGGTGGTTCTGCCTGGGCTCCTTTTGGAGATACAGGGAAATACTATCTTCACCTCTTTGATGAAACACAGGCAGACCTCAATTGGCGCAATCCCAATGCCGCAAGGAGTTGTTCAAGGTGGTCAACTTCTGGCGTGACAAGGGCGTCAAAGGATTCCGTTTCGATGTAATCAATTTGATTGGGAAAGATGAGGTCTTGGTGGATTGCCCTGAAAATGAAGGGAAACCAGCTTATACGGATAAACCAATTGTCCATGACTATCTTCGTATGATGAATGAAGCGACCTTTGGTTCTGATGATAGCTTTATGACAGTTGGAGAGATGTCATCGACAACCATTGACAACTGTGTTTTGTATTCAGCACCGGAGCGCCACGAGTTGTCTATGGCCTTTAACTTCCATCATCTTAAAGTAGACTATGAAGATGGTCAAAAATGGACCATTACTCCCTTTGATTTTGAAGAGCTCAAACGTCTCTATCATACTTGGGGCAAGGAAATGAGTGAACGTGGTGGTTGGAGTGCCCTTTTCTGGAATAACCATGATCAACCTCGTGCCTTGAATCGTTTTGTAGATATCAAGAACTTCCGCAATGAAGGAGCGACTATGCTAGCAGCTAGCATTCACTTGTCACGTGGAACCCCTTATATCTACATGGGCGAAGAGATTGGCATGATTGATCCAGATTATGATTCTATGGCAGATTATGTGGATGTCGAGTCCATCAATGCTTACCAAATGCTCTTGGATCAAGGCAAGTCACCTGAGCAAGCCTTTAAGATTATCCAAGCTAAGTCACGAGATAATTCTCGTACGCCAATGCAATGGGATGCTTCTGAAAATGCAGGTTTTTCAACAGGCACACCATGGTTGAAGGTTGGGAAGTCCTATAAAGACATCAATGTTGAAAAGGAAATGGATGGACCAATCTTTACCTTCTATAAAGAATTGATTAGCTTGCGTAAAGAAATGCCCATCATTTCAGAAGGTAGCTACTTGCCAGCACTGGAAGATAGT
>JBKWCO010000313.1:0-1270 GCA_046975465.1 Streptococcus sp.
ATCTATTGATATAATAATCTTATGATTCAACAAATTTTGTTTATAACGCTTGAAACTATTTTTGAAACGGTTTGTTTTAATTACAGTTTACAACACGGCTATTACTTTTTTACAGCCTTTTTTGGGTATTTACTGTTTCGTCGTCTTTGGACAACCTACGTTGTTTCACGCATTGCGCGTGCAGCCGACAAGTCTACCAAGAAGTAAGGCTCACTTCGCCAGCGGTCAACCATTTTTCCCGACCATCATCAGTAAGAACGAGAAGTTGGCCCTTATCGCCAATTTCCTTGGCAACACCAGTATAAGTCTTTCCAGCTTGTTCAAAGGTCACTTGTTTGTCTAAAACGAGGGACTTTTCTTTATAGACCTTGACCAAATCGCTAGTAGGAATGGTTAAAAAGAGTCTCCAAATTTCTGAAATGAGCTGGTTTCGAGTAATGCTTGGTTTTTCAGAAGTAAAAAGACTAGTAGCTTTATTAGCTAACTCTTCAGGAAAATCACTGATTGAGAAGTTAAGCCCAACCCCGATAATGACATCTGTGATGCGACCAGATTCGATAGAACTAATGGCTTCGGTAAGGATACCAGCCATTTTTTTGTTGTTGAGGTAGATGTCATTAACCCATTTGATTTCTGTATTGATGCCAGTTAGACGCTGGATAGCTTTGACAATAGCAGCTGCCGCCATCATCGTATAAGGTGGTAACTCCTCAAAATGACAGTTGGGCTTTAAGTGGATACTCATATAGATACCACCTTGTGGACTGGCAAAGAAGTGACGTTCAAATCGTCCTTTGGCTGCCTTTTGACTTGATGCCAGGTAAAGTGCAGGCGTCGGATTATTCTTTTCCATGCCATGTTTAGCATCTAGTTGGGTAGAGTTAGAATCTGGATTAAAGTAGACTGGAATGTTGAGTTGCTTAGAGATGTCTTGAGGAAGAAGAATATCTCCCTTTTCTAAATAGTAGCCTTTCTTGCGGACACTTGTAATGTCAATTCCTTGTTCTTGAAGTGTTTGAATTGCCTTCCAAATGGCTGTCCGTGAGACACCAAGGCTTTTAGCCAAGCTCTCTCCCGTTACAAAGTCTGGACTCTTCGATAAGATGTCATAAACGTGTTCATAAGTTTTCATATCCTAAGTATAATACAAAAGATGGTAAAATGCTCACTATAAATTATTGATAAGGCTTGATAATAAATAACTATATGACTAGACTGAAAAAACATGATATAATGGAAGGTAGTTATTAAGTCCCGATAAGGCAACAGT
>JBKWCO010000314.1:0-1266 GCA_046975465.1 Streptococcus sp.
CGATTATGACTCGTGACCACTGGGATCAGGGCATTAAGCCGGCCTATGTGGCTCAGGTCAGAAGTAAGATGAAAAAGACTTCCTTGACCCAGTTAGATAAGGTTTTACAGGACATTGACCAAGAAAGTAAGGAAGTGGGCTCAGATACCTATACGTCCTTTTTCCAAGCTTCTCAACTCCCTAATCATGACAAGCTCAATTTGGTTATGGAGCACATGCAGGTTTATGTGGACAAGTACCAGTTCCTCCAGTTAGGGAAGTCAGGTTTTAATTTTTCTAAGAAGCTAGAGCAAACCAGTCCTTTTTACAGTTACTTCCGTGAGGCTATTATGGAGACCTATCAGACGGATCTAGGGCTTGGGGTGGATGAGTTAGGTATCAAGCTCCATCTTTTTAGGTCTTGGATTGATAAGCAGTCTATGGATTATATTAGGAGCAACTACAAGGGTAAGACAGACTTGGATAAGCTACTGGCCTACAGCAAGGACAAGAAGATTCATCTGGATTACACAACAGGTGCTTCCTACCATAATCGAAGCTTGGGAGACTTTACCTATCCGCAGAACATGAAAATTCAGCTACCTCAGACCAGTGTCATTGGCCCTTATGGAGTTAGCAATTCCCGTTTTATTGAGTTTATTGTCAATATGGATACGGGGAGGTTTGTTTCTGAGTGGAATGTCTACAAGAAAAGGAAAGACGGTAGCATCGACTCTAATCCTAAGCATTATAAGATTGAGGATGGTGCTGACATTGCCGATACGGACTCTGCTAACTATGGGCTGTCTAAGGGCTTGAATGCTGACCTACCAGCCTATCTCAATAATAGCCATACCTATCTTGACGTTCGTCATCCTGCTGACAATGCGATTAGACGCAAGATGGTTAGGAAGTGGAAAAATCCCAAGAATGTCTTAAACGGTGGGCGCTATGCTGATATTGTTAAAAAAGGAGGCTTGAAAGACCTTGAAACATGGAGACAAGATAAAGCTGAAGACCGGCTCCAGGTCTACAATGCTTACCTTGATTATATTCGCTCTCATCTTGTGCTTAATGGGTTTGACAGCTTTTACCAAGAAACCTACAAGCCCCAAGGTGGAGACAAAAAAGACTGAAACCCTTGATAGTGTTCTTGTCGCTAAAAATTTCTATCGTGTAAGGGATGCCTATGCCATCAAGCTCTACGGGCAGGATGAGGGGATGTCCTTTGATGTGGCTAGCCAAAGACTTTTTGGGTCAAATATTGCTATTAAGGATGGCCTATTA
>JBKWCO010000315.1:0-1256 GCA_046975465.1 Streptococcus sp.
CAACTAAAAACCTTGAACGTGGTGGCGTTAAAGACATCTATGCAGTTGCTAGTCACGGTCTTTTTGCAGGAGGTGCTGCTGAAATCCTCAACGCTGCTCCAATTAAAGAAATCTTGGTGACAGATTCAGTTGCGACTAAAGAAAAAGTGCCTACAAACGTTAAATACATTTCAGCAAGTGAGCTAATCGCTAACGCTACTACTCGTATCTTCGAACGTCAACCACTTAGTCCACTCTTTGCATATACAGCACACGAGGACTAAGCTATGGTTTATTTGGACAATGCAGCAACAACTCCTTTAAATACTGCTGCTATTTCAGCTATGACACATGTCATGACTGAAACCTTTGGAAATCCATCGAGCCTCCATGCTTATGGTCGTCAAGCTTCCAAGAACTTCGTGAAGCCCGTGAAAATGGCCAAACAATTTGAAGTCCCTGCTCGCAAGCTCATTTTCACTTCTGGTGGGACTGAAGGAAACAATACAGCTATCAAAGGTTACGCCCTAGCCAATCAAGCTAAGGAAACCTGATTACACCTGCTATTGAACACCACTCTGTCCTTCACACCATGGCCTATTGGAAGAACGTTTTGGTTTTGAAGTAACCTATATTCAACCAGAAAATCAAGTCATTACTGCCCAACAAATCGCTGATGCTTACGTGACGATACCATTCTAGTTTCTGTTATGTATGCCAATAATGAGACCGGCCAATTGCTTCCTATCAAGGAAATTGGTGACTTGCTTGGCAATCACCAAGCTGCCTTCCACGTCGATGCCGTTCAGGTAGCAGGAAAACTTCCTATTCACCCAGAGGAACTCGGAGCTGATTTTCTCTCTATTAGTGCCCATAAATTCCATGGACCTAAAGGTGTCGGCCTGCTCTATCATAACGATTTGCATTTTGACAACCTACTCCATGGTGGTGAACAAGAGGAAAAACGTCGTGCCAGCACTGAAAATCTGGTCGGTATTGCAGGTATGACCGCTGCTTACAAACATGCTAGCGACCACTACCAAGACAATTACCAACATGTTGAAAAGATTCGTCAGGTCTTTCTAGATACTCTTACCGTTCCTTATGAAATTAATGGTGGAGGATCTAGCCTACCTCACGTTATCAATATTAGCTTTCTTGGTAAGGAAAATGGCCCTCTCTTAACCTTGTTAGACCTAGCTGGCTTTGCTGTCTCAACGGGTTCTGCTTGTACTGCTGGAACTGTTGACCCTAGCCACGTCATCCAAGCCCTCTAT
>JBKWCO010000316.1:0-1248 GCA_046975465.1 Streptococcus sp.
TATGATGAGTCATCATCAATTGCCTTATTATTTTGACCAAAACCAATGATTTTCTCACCAAGACGTTGCTTAACGATATCTTCGATACCATCAAAAGCACCACCAACGATAAAGAGAATATTCTTAGTATCAATTTGAATCATCTCTTGGTTAGGGTGTTTACGACCACCTTGAGGGGGAACGCTGGCTACTGTTCCTTCGATAATCTTCAAGAGAGCTTGTTGAACCCCTTCACCAGAAACGTCACGAGTGATTGATACATTTTCACCCTTTTTAGCAATCTTATCAATCTCGTCAACATAGATGATACCACGTTCCGCACGTTCGATATTGAAGTCTGCCGCTTGGATCAGTTTGAGGAGGATATTTTCCACGTCCTCACCCACGTAACCTGCCTCTGTCAATGATGTTGCATCCGCAATCGCAAATGGAACATTCAAGCTACGAGCCAAGGTCTGAGCCAAGAAAGTCTTCCCTGAACCAGTTGGTCCAATCATGAGAATATTTGATTTTTGCAAATCCACATCATTGTCTTCACGACTTTCTGTGAAATTGATACGTTTATAGTGATTGTAAACAGCTACCGCCAAGGCACGTTTGGCACGGTCCTGCCCCACGACATAGTTGTTCAAAATATCTAAAAGTTCTTTTGGCTTCGGAGTTTCAGCCAAGTCAGCCAAAACTTCTTCTGCCATTTCCTCACGAATGATTTCTTGTGACAAGGCCACACATTCGTTACAGATAAAGACGCCATTCCCAGCGATAATTTTCTTTACTTCTTCTTGGTTTTTGCCACAAAATGAACAATAAACCATTTCTTCATTACGATTTCCAGCCATTTATTCCTCATTCTTTTCTAAAATAGGGTGCCATAGAAGGCGTGAATAGTATTGACAAGGTTAGTAAAAGCATTTAAAAAGAGAAAAACTGCTAACCCATAACGTTTCTTGCGAAAGGCAGGAATGGCAGAGAGGACACAAAGCACTCCCAATAATGCAGTAAATAACCCAAAAACACTACGTTGCATGAACCTAGTCTCCTTCTTTTTCATAGCGACTTATGCTAAAGTCGTAGGCATTTTTATCATCCTTGACCACGCGGTCACGTGATACCTCTTTAAATGCCGTCATATCTAGTTGTGGAAAATACGTGTCTCCCTCTAAATCAGCCTCAATAGTTGTCTTGATGAGTGCATCATAATGCCCATCAAAAGCCTTGTAGACACCAGCACCACCAGCAATATAGAGA
>JBKWCO010000317.1:0-1248 GCA_046975465.1 Streptococcus sp.
GTATTATGGAACTGCTCATAGTCTCTGTCATTCCTTTTATCACTTGGTTAATTTGGAGCAGGAAAAAGGTCGGTTTCTTTGACTGGATTGGGTTGAAGAAAGTTGAGAGTCAGAAGAAGAGGCAATTACTACAGACGATTTTGGGTATTAGTCTAGTTTTTCTTCTTTTTTCAATTATCGTCTTCGCTTGGTTCGACTCTAGCAAAACGGCCACAGCAGATTTTTCTGGAAAGGGAATTGGAGCTCTTCCTGCTATTCTAGCCTACGCTATCTTAGGGACTGCCTTGCCTGAAGAAATCTTCTTTAGAGGTTTTCTATTGAAAAGGATGCAAGGAAAACTAGGATTTCTAGGAGCAAATCTGTTCAGTTCTCTTATTTGGTCTCATCCATGCATTTATGTTTATCCGATTAACTGGCTACCTAAAAGCTATAGCTATCATGGTCTTTATCAGTCTCATAGCTTACGTTTTTGGTGCTATCAATGAGAAAAAAGCAGGTGGCTCTATCCTTCCAAGTGTCTTTATCCATGCCTTGGCCAACACAATTGTAGGGCTGCTCTTTGCCTTCTCCCTCATTTAGATAAAATTATATAGAAGAAAGTTATCATGGATGAATTAACAGAAATCAAACTTAGAAATTATCACTACTTAAATGAGGTTGCTATCAAAGGGGAGACGCTCTTCACGGGCTCATCTCTCATGGAGCTTTTTCCCATTTGTGAAATCGCTAGGAGTAGAGGTGTCGACGACATCATCTACAATCGAGGCATCAGCGGCCTGAACACAGATGAATTTCTCCAGTATATCCATCCCCTACTTTTGGATCTGCAACCGAGTAAGGTTTTCATCAATATCGGTACCAATGACATGACCGAGGAGCCTTATGGAGATCAGTGGTTCCAACATATGACGGCAAATATCAGCCAAATTCTGGAGCAAACACTTGCTATTTTGCCCCATACCAAGATTTATCTCATGGCTTTTTACACAGCCAATCTTCATCTGCCTTGGCAGACCAAGGCTTCAATCCAGAGGATGAAACTGCGAACAACTGAAAATCTAGACCGTTGTAACCGGGCTCTTGAGGAAATCGCCCAAACCTATGGTTGCCACTTTATTAATTGTAATGCGGGGCTGGTCAATGATAGGAAAGAGCAGAAGGCTGAGCACACCTATGACGGTGTCCACCTTTATACCAATGCTTACTTAAAAGTCTTTGAAGCTCTCGAACCCTACCTCTTGAATTAAG
>JBKWCO010000318.1:0-1224 GCA_046975465.1 Streptococcus sp.
TTGTTGCTGGCTACTCGCTTTCTTTTGGCGGTCATGGGAATATCTTCGGTAATTTCAGTCACCTTTTTTTAAATGGCGTGTCTGAAACTGCCTCAAGTCGTAGTCTAACCATTCCTGATATGCTGTTTGCTGCTTTTCAAATGATGTTTTCGATTATCTGTGTGGCGATTTTGACGGGTTCAGTGGTAGGAAGGATGCGCTTTACACCTTTAGCTATTTTTGTTGTCTTTTGGTTGCTTCTTGTCTACTATCCATTTGCACATATGGTTTGGGATGAAGGGCTCCTTGCAAAATGGGGGACAATTGACTTCGCAGGTGGTGATGTGGTTCATATTACCTCTGGTGTTTCAGCTCTGGTTTTGGCAATTGTTGTTGGGAAACGTCGTGACTATGGCATCTTAGAGCACCGTCCTCATAATGTTCCTTTTGTTCTGTTGGGAGCGGGTCTTCTGTGGTTTGGTTGGTTTGGCTTTAATGCAGGATCAGCCTTGGCTGCTAATGGCTTGGCAGTTCACGCGCTAGTAACCACCCATGTTTCAGCTGCTGCAGCCATGTTTTCATGGTTGGCAATTGAAAAACATGTCACAGGACATCCATCCTTGGTTGGTGGTTCAACCGGTTTGGTGGCAGGACTGGTTGCAATCACACCTGGAGCAGGTTTTGTTTCAATTTGGAGCGCTATTCTAATTGGTCTTATGGTTAGTCCGATTTGTTTCTATGCTATTTCTGTCTTGAAGAAACGTTTTGCCTATGATGATGCTTTGGATGCTTTTGGTTGCCACGGTGTTGGAGGTATCTTTGGTGGTTTGGCTACTGCGATTTTTACGACACCAGATTTAGCTCTAGATAAGGCTAATGTTGGACTCATCTATGGGAATGCACGTTTGTTTATTGTGACCATTTTGGCTATTATCTTTACAGCTATGTGGTCTGCTCTTGTGACCTATGGTATTATTAAAGTAATTGCTCATTATATGCCTTTGCGTGTTAGTGATCGTGATGAAGCTATTGGTCTTGATGACTGTGAACACAAGGAAACAGCCTATCCAACCTTTATGGGCTTAGATTCGTAGGAGAATACAGATGAAAAAAGTAGAAGCGATTATTCGTTCGGATAAATTGGAAGATTTGAAAAATGCCTTGACTGGTAGTGGTTTAGCCAAGGGAATGACTGTAAGTCAAGTCCTAGGTTATGGTAATCAACGTGGCTTTGCAGAGTTTGTT
>JBKWCO010000319.1:0-1218 GCA_046975465.1 Streptococcus sp.
GCCTTTATTCAGCACGATGATGTCTCTATCATTTCCATAAGCCCAGAACTCTTTTTTAAAAAAGATGGTGATAGATTGACCACTCGTCCTATGAAAGGTACTACTAATCGTGGTTTGACAAGTGAATCTGACCTCAAACAAGCCCAGTGGCTAGCTCAGGATCAGAAAAATCGCTCTGAAAATATGATGATTGTCGATCTTCTTAGAAATGACATGAATCGTATTTCAAAAATAGGAAGTGAGGATGTCAAGAGCCTTTGCCAAGTTGAACAATACTCTACGGTTTGGCAAATGACTTGACAATTGAAACGCAACTCCTAAAATAGAGTTATGATGTCTTCCAAGCCCTTTTTCCATGCGGATCGATTACAGGTGCCCCAAAAATAACCATGATTATTAAGAAGGTTGAAAACAGCCTCGAGGTGTTTATTGTGGAGCTATTGGAATCTTGGTGCCACAGTTCTAGTATTTTCAACATGTCCATTGGACACTGATGGAAGGCAAGGCTATCTATGGTGTCGAGGGGATTACTGGGACAGGACTGGGAATCCGAATACGAAGAAACCAAGCAAAAAGCTGCTGTTCTATACCGTCAGAACCCAAAATTTGATCTCATTTCCGGTCGTATTCATCAAAAAAACTCCTCTTTCTGGAGGAGCATACCACGTTTACAGAGTAGCCGATACTTTGACTATCCTTTCAATGCAGAAAAAGCGCACAATCGACCACAGCTCTGTGCCAATACTAGACTTAACACAGACTACCGTCTTAATTATCCCAAAAAGATGGTGAACTGAAGTTTGAACATAGCCATTCAAACTTATCTGATGACTTTTGCCAAGCAAGATTAGTTAAATAAAGGCTCCGTTGGATAGCCCCTATACCTTCTTCAAAACAAGTTACCGTCCTCACCTTAGTATCGAACCTCACGAACAAATTTATTATAATCATGAGGGGCAACTCCTAGAAACCTCTATCGGTAACATCGTTCTTAAAATCAAAGACCAACTCTACACACCACCCGTTCACCTCGGCCTCTTAAATGGCATCTACAGACAAAGACTTATTGCTGATAATAAGCTTAAAGAAAAAGTCTTGACCTTAAAAGATATGGAACAGGCTCAGGCCATCTATGGATGCAATGCGGTGAGAGGGTTGTATGAATTGAAGGTGAAAAAACAGAATTATCTCTAAATAAAAAATGCGGGTTCTTTGTAC
>JBKWCO010000320.1:0-1217 GCA_046975465.1 Streptococcus sp.
GTGTTCTATGGGACCGTTTCTAAGTCCCTTACTAACTCGAAAACGGAAAATTATCGTTTCCGTTTTCTCATGTCGTAATGCTATGTATAGTTTATGTAAATCGTTCATCTTTTGACGCTAGCCCCTATCTTGTGGCTAGCTAGCCGTCTGACTAATTATGCCACGTCTCTAAAACAATACAAAATATAGGACTATCTAATCAGATAGTCCTATATTTTTTATAAACCTAATAGTTATCAAGTATACCTATGATTAATTACTTTAGATAGTTACGATTATGATAAATTAAGCTAGCTTCTAAAAGTATGCAAATTGTTGATAGCCAGAAACTTGTTGTAATTCCAAATTTTTCAGTAATAGAACTCATCAGAAAGACGAAAACTGAAAAAGCAAGGGTTGAAATGACTTCAAATACAGAATAAACATGTACTAACTGATTTTCATTGACAGTTTCTTGAAGAAAGACACTTTCAGGGACTTCTTTTAACTGAGAAAAGAAGCCGATTAAACTTGAGAAAATTAAAAATGTTTGTGTGTTTGAGAAAAAGAGGATACTGGCTGTGATGGTCGCCATTGCTAAGAGTGAAAAGAGAATACTTTTCCACTTATGGGCTAAAAACTTTTCGGATAGTTTGTAGACAATTATTCCACCTAAAATGATACCAAGGGAATAGGCTGTATTTGAGTAGCCCCAGTAACTTTCAGTTTGTTTTAACACCTCGGTTACAAAAACAAGGATTACAGACGATACCCAGATTGTATTTGAGAAGTCCTCTAATAAATTTGCTTGAACAAATAACTTTAATTTAGGATTTTTTGCAACTAACTTCCATCCTTTTACTAGAGTATCAATATTTGTCTCCGCTTCTAACTGCTCTATTTTAGCCTGAGGAAGAAAGAGCATCACAAAAGTGGAGAGGAGATAAAGGAGTAAGACTATCAACAGTGTGGGAAAAAGACCAAGCGAAGTATATAAGAGACCGCCTAGTCCCCAACCAATCAATTGTACTCCCTCACCACTCATTGATAAGGCAGCATTTGCCTTTCCCAAATTTGTGGCATATCTAGGAATCATGGCATAAGATACGGGCGATGCAAAGCCATCTAAGATAGAAATAGCGACAACAAAGATATACATTTCCAAGGCTGGAACAAATTGAGCCTTAATGAGTATTACAAGGAGTATTGCTAATAAAAAAGTCTTTCCACATTGAGTG
>JBKWCO010000321.1:0-1197 GCA_046975465.1 Streptococcus sp.
TCTCAAGCTCTGTCGGGCGAAGATGCAAAAGCAAAACACGCATATCATTCTGAGCGTCTGTAAGCATGGCCTCAACCGCCTGGATCTGATTATGCAAATCTTCCTTACTTAGCTGGTCCGCCATCTGAGAGACACCAGATAAGATCATACTAGCCGCAAAAAGCTCCTGACTAACGGTATCGTGAAGGTCTCGAGCAATACGACCTCGCTCCTTCTTGATAATATCACGACTTTGAAGGGCTTGAGCATTCTCAGTTTTCTGCAAGTCCTTAGTCAATTTACGCATCTTATGAGACAAGCGCATCATATTTTTGTCTAACTCAATATCTCCCTGACGTTTGACTGGTTGATTATTGATAATACGTCGCAAATCCTGATTGACTGAACGCATACTGTTATCATTGGCAATGGCCCAGAGAATATAAAGCAAAATGAGCAAACTCAGAACCACAAAAAACATGTTAAAAAAGAAAGTGAAACGCTTGGGAAGACTACCAAAAACCAATGAAAAATTGAGATTGAAACTGTCCATCACAACCAAGGTGACACCGACCAGGACAACAACCGAGTAAATAAGGATTAAAAATAGGTACTGTTTCTTCATTTGCGACGTACCTCCACTGGCCGGCTCCCACATTGAGAATCAATTTGACTGTTCTATAGGCATGCTCATACTCCGCACCTTGCAAGGTCAAACTTTCATAACGAAGGTCATATTCATCTTCATTGAAGAAGGTGACAGAGCTATAAATAGCAGAAATGTTAAGTTTAACAGAAACATCAATGGGCACCAAGACCGTTGTTGGCCCATACAGTTTCTGAAGAATCACAACATTGTCTCTACCTGAAACAATAACCTGAGTCAAATCAATCACATCTGTCCCAAAGAAACGGATAATATTGATATCATCAAAGTCATAACGATCACTGACAGGTTCCATACGAGTCCCAATCCACTGATTTCGGACAGCTCGAGGATTCAAATTATCTTCTTTGAATTGGATGAGGGCGTAGCGATTCTTTTTCTTGACCTGTGAAAAATGGTTTATCATGACATAGGCCACACCCACTAGGATAGCAAGCACCACATAGATATTCCACATGGAAACCAGAAAAAGTGAGATCAAACAGATGGTCAAGACAAAATCACTCTTGGACTCCTTGTTAAAAAAGCGAACGGCCAACAAGGTCAATACC
>JBKWCO010000322.1:0-1187 GCA_046975465.1 Streptococcus sp.
GTTGCCACCCTTAGTGTAATGGATATCACGTAAGATTCCGGTTCTTGAGATAGGGGTTCGATTCCCTTAGGGTGCAAAAAGAAAAGCGTTGAAAGATTTGTTCTCTCAACGTTTTTTAGTCGGTAAGTTTTAGTGAAAGTATTTCATAAAATCTTTTATCATTGAAAGGGAAAAGACAAGCATACAGAAAAAAGTTATTAGCTTGTCCTAAAATCAAAGAAAACTAACGTATTAGTCTCTCCATAGTTGATTTATTGGGGAGGCAGTTTGGCTAATCTTTTGCAATTGATTAAAAAATTTGCTATAATACTCAGTATCTCATATTGGGGTCGTTACGGATTCGACAGGCATTATGAGGCATATTCTGCGACTCGTGTGGCGACGTAAACGCTCAGTTAAATATAACTGCAAAAAATACTAATTCTTACGCTGTAGCAGCCTAAACACCTGCTCGCGTGACTTCTAGCAGATTGCTTATGTTTGTTTAGAGGTTTTATTGATTTATAAGCTACGTTTGACCATTGCCTAGCTGGTTGAAAAGAGATTTATAGGCTCGCAGATAGAAGGCTTGAGTTATGTGTCGTCTATCTGTTAAATGAAAGACATAACCTATGGTTGTAGACGAATATGTTGGCAGGTGTTTGGACGTGGGTTCGACTCCCACCGGCTCCATAAAAACTTGAGGCGTCAGCCTTTATTTGTGTATAGGAATTTATTATGAAAAACTTTTGTCTTTGGCCGTTTTAGGTCTTCACTTTTTACTCTAGCTGCTTGTGGAAAATCTTCGTCTAAGACAGAGACGAAGGGATCTTTGGATAATGAAGCCTCTAAGATTTTAACCGTTAAGCATGGGAATGTTCGCCAGAACTTTGATAAGATTACCATGGCAAATGCTTCTCAGGAATTTTCAGGAGGCTCAAATCTTGATAGCTTGAAGGGTTGGTTTGGTGAACCTTCATCAACGAGTCAGGAGCAGGCAGGAGATGCTAAGCTTGATGTTTATAATTGGCAGTATGACAATGTTGTTGTTACAGCGAAACTCTTTAACAATAGCACTGTGGTTAAGTCAATTTCAAACTTTTCTTACGTCCGTGATCCTAAAATCACATTGAAGATGTACGAAAATCTCAAAAATGGAACTAGCTATGATGATGCTGTCAAAACGCTTGGTACACCTGATGTTTATT
>JBKWCO010000323.1:0-1186 GCA_046975465.1 Streptococcus sp.
TATTTATACAAATCATTGAGGAAAGGAAGGATGTACTATGAAGAAAAATACTCCTTATATCATAACTCTTTCTCGTTTAGCAATTCTCCTCCTTTGTTCTAGTCTTTTAGTTGGTTGTACAGGAGCACTTCCAAATGCTTACTCAAAAGCCAGGGAAAAAACGCAAAAAATCTTGGCTCATAATGGTTTTAAGGGAAAGGTCCAAGTTAAGCTTATCAAAAAGGTGTTTCTAGATTCAGATGGTATTTATGTTGATTATACCTATTCAGAGGAAACCTACGATAATCAAACCATATCATTAGATTCACAAATTACTTTTAACCTGGACTGGACAGTTAATGGTGAAGAATATAAGACCCCTGGTCATTACTGGGAAAGCTACTTACAACAAAAATCTGTAAAAAAAGAAGAGCAAAAACTCTTTAAGGAGCTTAAAAAGCAATCGTTAGGCCTTGATATCGAAGAATTCTCCTTCAGCGATAATACTACGATTGATCAAGAGGCTGGTAATCGTAAAAAGCATTTAGCTGAGGAAAACCGTAAAAACGGGAAGGATGATTTTTATGGGTATTATCAAATTCCCTACCAAACAATGATTGAAGAACACCTTGTTACTATGAACTAGAAGTACGATCAGAAAATACTAGTAAGAAAGATTTAGAAGAGCCAAACTAAATTGGATGCTAGCAAGCTGCCAGACGGAGAGTACGAATTTTATTTTTTCACAACTGATGAAGATAATTACAATCACATTGGCTATACCTTTAACGTACAAGATGGTAAGGTTGTCCAAGATGAAGATGATTAGAAAGTATTTTGATTTTGATCGATAAGCTAGACTGCCATACTAGGCCGTTAAAAGTGGGGTTACAGCTAAGTGAAAATGTTAACCTCAAAACATGTAAAAACATCTCCGAAAATCAGTCGGAGATGTCTTTTTGTCTTACAATTTCTTTTTCTTTTTAGCTTTTTTGGTTAGGGCAAGGTCACAATTTTTAATGTTTGAAATCAGGTGGTTAGTCAATTGGAAGTCGTCCACTTGGGGATTCAAGTCCACTTCGTAGACCAGTTGCATGGTTTCGCCTCCACCTGTGGTATTAAGGGAAATTAGGTCGCATTCACTGGTGAAATTAAGCAAGGTTTTAGTGATTTTTTGGTCAATTAGGTCTTGGTAGGAGACGTTAAT
>JBKWCO010000324.1:0-1174 GCA_046975465.1 Streptococcus sp.
TGGTTGAAAAGAGCAAGACCAACCACTTATACTTGTCCTTAACCGAGGTCAAGAGTCCTAGGAAGAAAAATTCCTCGTAGAAACCGTTAAGCAATCCATAAGCAATTGCCATAGGCGATAAGGCCATGAACTTGTTAATCACAGCCATAGGGCTAATAAAGGCTAGAACCTGAGGGCTAAAATAATTATATTGTCCTGACAAAGTACTTACCATATCAGCAAATAAGCCCATGATAGCGAAAATAAAGGGTACCCAAAAGAGAACAGACCACTTTAGACGGATTGGCAATTGTTTAAAGTCAAAATGACGTATCCACAGATAAATAATCGCTAAGGCTAGAAGAATAATCTGCAAGGTAAAATTGCTTGAGTAAGCTGCTCCTTCACTGGCTGTATTTGTTGACGTCTCACTGATTGCGGTAGAAAGGCTTGGAGACAAACTCGCCAAATACATTTGTGTCGAACGAACAATAAACTGACCAAACATAATCAGCGTAACAATACCAATATCAAACCATCTCAGTTCCTTGAGCGGCTGCTCAGGATAAATTTTCTTAAGTAAAGACATGGTCCTTCCCTTCTTTCTAGTATCTTCATCGAAGACTGGTTTATTTTTTAAGGTTATTATAAGTCATAAACCTTAAAGTAACACTAAAATTTGCAGTAAGATTAGTATTTCATTTAAGGAAAGAAAAAGCAAGGGAAAGCATCTTGGACACGGTACGTATCATCTTCCCTTGCTTCATCAATGATTAATCATTCTTTTTGACAACGCTAACAAGACAAGGAGTTGGAAAACGCTAAAAATAAGACTATAAACCATTTGACTACCTTGAGCCGTTGCTTGGCAAAGTCAATCTTGTGATTAGCTTGACTCATAGCAACAATTAGAGAAGCTAGCGTTGTTCCCACTGCTCCTGCAAATTGTTGGAGAGTGTTAAAGATGGCATTGGCATCAGCACGTTGATCTAGCGACAGTTGTTTCTGCCCATTGGTCATGACATTACCAAAGGAAACGCCAAGCCCCGTCATGAAAATCATGTAAAAAACGAGGATCAACGTATTGGAAAGAGAGAGACCAAACAAGCTAAATAACAACTGAGCGAGTACGATAAGGATTGCTCCAATCAGAATCGGTTTACGAGCTCCCATCTTATCTAAAATGATACCTGAG
>JBKWCO010000325.1:0-1095 GCA_046975465.1 Streptococcus sp.
TCTCCCAACACCACTCAACCTTATCCTAAAACCATTTGGACTCAAGGGGTGGAGCGCAGGTCTGACACGCGCTAGTGTTAGACTCTTACACCTAGATTGGCAAGGAGCCTGGGACTATAATCCACTGATATATCCTCTAGTGGTCTATATCCTAACCTATTTCTTTCTCTTTCCCATCTTTAGTGATAAGAAGATTATAAGGAAATAAAGTAAAGACTCCCATTGCGGTCCCCTTACACTATTGCTATAATTGTAAATTATCAACATTTTTTAATCAAGATATCTGGAGGTTATACACATGAAGCAACAAGATTGGATCGATTTTTTCCAAGCAGTTAATGGTCGTAATCCAAGTATTCAAGAAATGGCTGAAGCAGCTCAGAAAGGCGAGTTTGTCCGAGAAACTCCCAAACAAACTGTCGAAATAACAAAACCTGTCCCACAAAAAGACACTGTAGAAACTGCCGAAAATGATGTTGACAATTATGATGTTGCTGAAGAACCACTAGCTGATACCAACTTAGAGGAACTACTTTCCAAATACTAGCCCCGCGTCAAGTCAGACTAATGCTACCTTCCAACATCCAAATCATAACTTTAACGAGACTTGGACGCAACACGAAAGTAAAACTCAAACAAACCTCATCATGATAGCCATCGCTTCTATCCCAGTTATCCTCTGGGCTCTTGCAATGATACTCTTTAGAATTGCCAGTGATGAGCTTAGTGGCGGCTTGCTCACGGCTCTTCTCTCCATCATCATTTCTTTACCTTTTGTAGCACTTATTATCTTACCAGCCCTCCTAAACAAAACAGACAAGAAATGGCTAATCTTTGTCTTATCTATCCTCCTAAACTGGACATTCATCGGTTGGGTCATCCTTCTTGTTGTTTCTATCAATATGAATAAGGAAGCAGAGCGTATCAAACAGCAACAAATGATGATGCAAATGGCAGGTGAACAAGGAAATTCTAATATGTTTAACCCTTTTCACTAATTAATCATTAACAATAAAAAAGAAAACCCAGAAAAAGTTTCTCAACTTTTCCTAGGTTTTTTCTTTTGCTTTTTAAATCTTAGTAACCCATCATTCC
>JBKWCO010000326.1:0-1077 GCA_046975465.1 Streptococcus sp.
AGTTCAGACTGGGCAGCCATTTTTTCTTCTTGAGTTTCAGCGTTACGCAAACGTTCGTTGATTGGTTCCAAGATAGGCGCAAGGTACTCACGTTTTGCTGATTGGTAGGCTGCGCTACGAGATTGGTGAAGACCAAGTGGCAAGATAATCAAACGAACAATGATGGTAACAAAGATAATACCAAGACCAAAGCCGAGACCAAGATTATCAGCGAAGTAGGTGATGACGTGGCTCATAGGGCGACCAAGGAGGTTCCAGACCCAACCAGTAGGATTACCAGACTTATCAAGGCTCACACATCCTGATAGGAAGAAAAGCATGCTGGCAGCAAGCCCCATCAGGGCTAGACGTTTTTGATTTTTATTCACAATATCATTCCTTTTGTTTTTTAGTTATACTTGTCTATTTTACCTTTTTTTAAGAAAGAGAACAAGCTAAAAACGGTGGCTTCCTCTTAATTAGCCATCCGAAAATCGCTGTAATTTGAGAAGTTTGCCATGGTCACATCGACATAGGTTACCTTAGACCATTTTGAAGGTCCTTTTCGAACTTCTTGAATAAATTTAGCTAACTTAGCAGGATTGTCTGACTGAGCTAGGATTTCAACAGTTCCGTCGTCATTATTCCAAACCCGACCGTATATATCTCCAATATCTAGTGCTAGAGCATAGGTTGAATAACGAAAACCAACACCTTGGACTCTTCCTGAGACTAATAATCGTACTTTTTGCATGATCCACGACCTCCTTTTGAAAGCTCTTTCTTTTAGTATAATCCTTGCTATAAAGTCGGTCAAGTCCAAGATTTATCAAGGAATTTCTGCTATAATGAGTGTATGGAAATCATTCAATCAAAGCAAAATGCTAGCATTAAGTCTGCTAGAAAATTATTGCAGCGCAAGCACCGTAAAACTAGTTATCTTTTAGAAGGATGGCATCTTTTTGAGGAAGCAAAGGCAAGTGGTGCTGAGATTCTTCAAGTTTTCGTGCTTGAGGAAATGGCTGATTGTGTGGCTAATATGGCTAAGGTGAAGTTGGTTAGTCCAGAGGTGCTCAAGGAGCTCTGTGAAACTCAGAC
>JBKWCO010000327.1:0-1076 GCA_046975465.1 Streptococcus sp.
ATCAAAGAGATAGAAAAAAACTATCACAAGAAAAAAACTCGGATTTCACCGAGCTTTTCTTACAATTCTGCCAAAATAGTATCCCATGCCTCGTCATAGCCATCACGTGTGACAGATGAAAAGACGATGAAATGGTCATTTTTATCGAAATTGAGTTTTTTCTTAATAATTGATTCGTGCTTGTTCCATTTTCCGCGAGGAATCTTGTCAGCCTTAGTCGCTACAACGATAACCGGAATTTCATAATACTTGAGAAATTCATACATTTGGATATCGTCTTGAGTTGGTTCATGTCGGAGGTCAACCAAGCTAACAACGACACGAAGATTATCTCGAGTCACGAGGTACTCCTCAATCATTTTGCCCCATTTGGCACGTTCTTTTTTAGACACACGGGCATAACCGTAACCTGGCACATCCACAAAACGAAGCTTATCGTCAATATTGTAGAAATTAAGCAACTGAGTTTTCCCTGGTTTCCCAGAAGTACGTGCTAGGTTTTTACGACCAAGAAGTGTATTGATAAAGCTTGATTTACCAACATTCGAGCGTCCTGCTAGGGCAACCTCAGGGAGGTCATCTTGGGGATAGTGGCTCTTATTCGCCGCACTAAGCAAAATCTCAGCATTGTGCGTATTTAGGACTTGTTCTTCAGCCATAGAACCTCCTTATGCTGTTTCCAAAACTGGAGCAGCTGTGCCGTCAACGGCTTCTTTTGTAATACGAACCTTAGTCACATCTTCCTGGCTAGGAATTTCAAACATGACATCCATCATGACTTCCTCAATGATAGAGCGAAGGCCACGCGCACCGGTCTTACGTTCAATTGCCTTACTTGCAATAGCTTCAAGAGCATCCTGGTCAAACTCCAGTTCAACCCCATCATAAGACAAGAGGGTTTGGTACTGTTTAACCAAGGCATTTCTAGGCTCTGTCAAGATACGAACCAAGTCGTCAACCGTTAACTGTTCAAGGGCCGCAAGGACTGGCAAACGTCCGATAAACTCAGGGATAAGACCGAATTTTTGAATATCTTCAGCCACAATTTCATGCATGTATGATGAGTCATCATCAAT
>JBKWCO010000328.1:0-1056 GCA_046975465.1 Streptococcus sp.
CTTTTATTATGGTTGACGATCTGAATCATCTGGTTAAAGGCGGCCGTTTGTCAAATGGTTCGGCTCTCTTAGGTAATCTTTTGAGTATCAAACCTATCCTTTATTTTACGGATGGCAGGATTGAAGTTTTTGAGAAAGTTAGAACTGAGAAAAAAGCGATTAAGCGTTTAATCTCTATTATAGATGAGGTTACTGCTGATGGGTCTTATATGGTCTATATTATTCATGCCAATGCTAGAGGTAAGGCAGAAGATTTGCAGAAGCGTTTAGTTGATCATGGTTATACAAAGAATCTTGCCATTGTTCCTTTCAATGGTGTTATTGCAACCCATCTGGGTGAGGGAGCTATTGCACTTGGTGCTATACCAATTATTTAAGGAGATAGGAAATGAGTATTAAAGTTATTGTTGCAGGTTTTAAAGGCAGAATGGGGTCAACAGCTGTTGATATGATTAAAAATGATAGCGAGCTTGAATTGGCAGCACTTTTGGATCCTTTTGCAGCTGAAAAAGAAATTGATGGAGTGCCTGTCTTTACGGATAAGAGTGACCTTGTTGGCCTTGATGCTGAGGTTTGGGTTGATTTTACTATCCCTAAAGTCGCTTATGAAAATACACATTTTGCCCTTGAAAATGGTTTTCGTCCAGTTGTGGGAACAACAGGTTTTACGCAAGAGCAGATTGCAGATTTAATGACTTTGTCTGCTGATAAAAAATTGGGCGGTTTGATTGCACCAAATTTTGCTATTGGAGCTGTTTTGCTGATGGAATTTGCTGCTAAGGCTTCTAAGTATTTCCCTGATCTTGAAATCATTGAATTGCATCATGATAAGAAAAAAGATGCTCCAAGCGGAACAGCAGTTAAAACAGCTGAGCTTATTCGAGAAGCACGTGCTTATAAAAAACAGGGGGCAGCAGATGAAGAAGAAACGCTAGTTGGTGCACGCGGTGCTGAATTTGATGGTTTTAGAATTCATAGTGTTCGTTTGCCGGGGCTTGTTGCTCACCAAGAGGTCATCTTTGGTGCCCAAGGAGAAGGTTTGACGCTGCGTCATGA
>JBKWCO010000329.1:0-1051 GCA_046975465.1 Streptococcus sp.
GCGGTGGACCGTTTGAGCAAGCCAAGTTATAAGAAGAACTTTTCTTACAAGGTTTCTAAAGAACATGAGCGAGAGATTTTCGCTAAGACCTTATTTTCAGAGTCTGTTCAGGTGGTGACTTCACAAAACCTCGAAACTGTCTATGCCAATGCTGATTTTGGACGTTTGACCTTGGATTTGCGTCAGGCTCAGTTTATGACGGACCGACCTCAGATTGTGGTTCAGGCAAATTTTTCTCAGGTTATCATTCGAGTGCCCAAGGATTGGCAAGTGGATACACATGGGCTTCATACAAGCCTAGCAGAATTGAAGGCTACGATAGTCTGGGAGAGCGAGATTGTCTGCTACAGTTTCTCTACAGGTTCAGTATCCTTTGGCCAAGTAACTGTCAAACATTGAAAATGATGAAAGGGCGAAGCTCTTTTTTCTTACCAAATCCTTTTAATATAACATTGAATACGTTTACAAATGATTGCTATACTGATAGTGAAAATAATTGGGGGAAAATTGCAATCATTTCTTTAGAAGGGGTTTTCTTATGGAACGATTTAATCTTCGGTCCTTCTTGTTGCTTTTACTAGCAGCTTGTTTTATCGCTAGTGCCTTTATTCCAGATTTTTGGATCATGGTCAACTATAATCTGGTCTTCTTCGTGGCTTTCTTTTGTTTTGGTATCTTGAATAGGCGACCTCTCCTCATTTTTCTTGGTTTGGCCTTCTTATCACCCTATGTTCATGACTTGTTAGACCTCGATTTTGCACAATGGAATCTCTTTAGCGGTATCTTTCTAATAGGTTTGGCTTTAGAGTTGCTCTATGGCCGTAGTCAAAAGAAGGGTCTCACTAAAGACTATAAGGTCAATAAGAACGACCAAGAAGGACCACATATTTCTGTTAAGACATATATGGCTGAGGATAGGTATCGCATCTATTCTCAAGAAGTCGAAACGGTTGATATGAATATGGCTTTCGGTGAGCTGTGGCTGGATTTGAGTCAAGCCAGCTTTGCATCAAGTCAGGTAGCAGTTCATCTTGATGCTAAGTTTGGTGAA
>JBKWCO010000330.1:0-1050 GCA_046975465.1 Streptococcus sp.
TTTAGTTGAAGATTTAACCATTGTGAGTCAGCGTGAGATTGCACCTCGTATTTTCGAGATGGTGCTTAAGGGAGAGATGGTTGCAGATATGCAGGTTGGACAGTTCGTCCATCTCAAAGTGCCAGACCCAAGCAAACTCCTTCGTCGTCCGATTTCCATTTCAGAGATTGACTACGACAAGAAAGAGGCAACCATTGTCTATCGAGTGGAACGCGAGGGAACAGCTATTCTGTCTAAGATGGTAGCTGGGCAAGCCATCGATACCATGGGCCCTCAGGGAAATGGTTTTGATATTTCCGTCATTGAGGCTGGGCAGAAAGCCCTCCTAGTTGGTGGTGGTATCGGTGTGCCGCCTTTGGTTGAGACAGCTAAGCAGTTGAAGGCTAAAGGTGTGGAAGTCGTGTCTGTGATTGGTTTTGCCAATAAGGATGCCGTCATCTTGGAGGACAAGCTCAAGGCTTGTGGTGATGTTTATGTGACTACTGATGACGGTTCATACGGTATCAAGGGTTACGTTTCGACAGTTATTGATGGTTTCGACTGGACTCCAGATGCCGTATACAGTTGCGGAGCGCCAGGCATGCTTAAATATGTCGATAGCAAGTTTGAAAATCATCCTCATGCCTATGTTTCTATGGAAGCCCGTATGGCTTGTGGTATGGGTGCTTGCTATGCCTGTGTGGTTCACGTTAAAGGAGAGTCGGACGCCAAAAATCTTCGTGTTTGCGAAGAAGGACCAGTCTTCCCTTCCGGAAAAGTCATCGTCTAGGAGGTTACCATGTCAGAGATTAAATCAGAAAATCGTTTAGCTATTAGCCTTCCAGGGCTCGACTTGAAAAATCCTATTATCCCAGCCTCAGGTTGCTTTGGTTTTGGACAAGAGTATGCCAAGTATTATGATTTGGACAAACTAGGTTCAATCATGATTAAGGCAACGACTGCCAACCCTCGTTTTGGTAATCCAACACCGCGTGTGGCAGAAACACCATCAGGCATGCTTAATGCCATTGGACTGCAAAATCCAGGTGTTGATGCTGTTTTGACTGAAAA
>JBKWCO010000331.1:0-1041 GCA_046975465.1 Streptococcus sp.
AAAAAGAAGATAAGGTTGCAGTTGAAAATGCTCCCTCTATCCTTGATTATTTAGATGAAGAAAGTCAAGCGCACTTTGACGAAGTACGTACCATGCTCGATAGTCTTAACATTCCTTACGTGATTGATACTAATATGGTACGTGGTCTTGATTACTATAATCACACGATTTTTGAATTTATTACCACTATTGATAAGTCTGAATTGACAATCTGTGCAGGTGGTCGTTATGATAGTTTGGTTGAATACTTCGGTGGTCCAGAAACAGCTGGTTTTGGTTTTGGACTTGGTTTAGAACGCTTGCTTTTGGTTCTTGATAAACAAGGTATTGAGCTTCCGGTGGAAGAAAGTCTGGATGTTTACATTGCAGTACTTGGTTCAGGTGCCAATGGCAAAGCTCTTGAGTTAGTTCAAGCTATCCGCTATCAAGGATTTAAGGCTGAACGTGATTACCTTGGACGTAAGATTAAGGCGCAATTTAAGTCAGCAGATACCTTCAAGGCCAAGACGGTTATCACATTAGGTGAGAGTGAAGTCGAGTCAGGTCAGGTCAATGTCAAAAATAATGCTACTCGTGAGGAAGTTACTGTAAGTTTCGAAGAGCTAACTAAAAACTTTGCAGCAGTCCTCGAACAGTTAGAAAAGTAGGGGGCATATGGTTAGTATAGTTGATATGCTTAAACGAAGTGAAAACTTTAGTTTGGCTTTTAATCGTAGTATGCCCATTCGTTTCCAACAACAGTTTTGGCAGTTGATTGACTTTCTTGATAAACATGACATTACTTGGTTTAATGATGAGCCTGCAAGTGATCATGCGATGTGTCAGCAATTACTTGGTCAAGTTTGGCGTCAAGATTGTCAAGATGTGGTCTTGAGTTTTGAAACACAGGAACGTTATTTGGGATGGCAGGTAGACGAGGAAACTGATGAACTTAGTGTTATCATTGAGGATGTTTATGGATTCCGTTGGAATAGTTTGCTTGATTTAGAAACAGCTGACTACCGTTTTGAAGATTTTGAAGAATTTGCTGAAGATTATGTG
>JBKWCO010000332.1:0-1033 GCA_046975465.1 Streptococcus sp.
TATAATGATAGGGACTAAAAGAAGATTTTAGAGGGAAATATGACTGAAAAAAATAACTTTGAGAAAGGCAACAGCAGTCTTTCAAACCATAAAATGAAAAAAGGTACTTCTAAGAATTCATGGAAGCATCAAATGTATGAGCTAGAAATTGCCATTGCTAAAGAGTCAAGTAACAAAAAAAGAAATGAACTAATTAAAATTCATAATGGCTATATGAGTGAGTATGATAGCTTAAAGAAACAAATCATTTGGTTAGCCGTATTAGGAATTTGTTTCTTATTGGTATTGGTAGTTTTTGGTTATTATATTTGGAAAAGTTACAATAGTGAGAATATGTCTTATACATCATCTTGCCTTCAAGAGAAAGTACTGAGCACTTATAGAGCTTAGTGTTCCAATCCTAGTAAATAATAGAGTCTCTAGACAAAAGTCTAGGGATTTTTTTGTTGATAAATTGCAAGAATAAGTGCAACATTTACTCAAACTCATCCTCTAGAGCTTCACAAGCAGTTCTGTAAGCTAAACATTTTCGCGGTCTGTGATTGATATCATATAAGGCTTTGGTCAAAGCCTCCTCAGAGATAGCTGCTAAATCTGTTTTCTTTGGGAAATATTCTCTTAGTAAGCCATTTGCGTTCTCGTTGCCTCCTCTCTGCCAGGATGAATAGGCGTCCGCAAAGAAAAAGGGAATTCCTAAGTTCTCTACCAGAGGATAGCAGGTAAACTCTTTTCCCCTGTCTGAAGTGAAGGTTTTAAGAGCCTCTTTTGGAAATTGGCGTACCAATCCTAAATCTTCCAAGTGTTTCTTTGGGTTGTCAATTTTTTCCTTTACGACGAAGGACGCTCAAATCCAGTTCAATGAAACCAGCATAGAGCCAGTTATAGATGGTTTTAAAAGCTACCATTGGCCTTTGTTCAAGCTGATAGCGGCCCGATTTTTGCTTAGCCCTGTGGTCGTACTGTTCCTGTGCTAAGCCTGCGGAATAACCATTTTGGCATCGTCTTAACTCTCTTGAAATGGTAGACTTATGGA
>JBKWCO010000333.1:0-1013 GCA_046975465.1 Streptococcus sp.
GCTTAAGAGGAGCTTAAACGCAAAAATTACCTCCATTTTCCAGAAAAACTGCGAATAGATAAGTGGAGGTAAAAATGAAGAAAAAATTACTAAATTGTCTTTTACCGCTAGCCTGTCTAGCGACTGTTTCGGTTTCGTGTGGCAGCTCTGCTCAGGCGGCTGTTCTCGGAGATGACTATCCATCCTCTTGGAAATATGGGGGCTTTGGTGTTGACCCTTGGACCATGTACTGGCGTCAGTGTACGTCCTTTGCGGCCTATCGCCTCAGTAACACCAACGGTTTCACTCTGCCTGTAGGGTATGGAAATGCCATCACTTGGGGCAGCATCGCACGTGCCAATGGTCACCGTGTAGACATGAATCCTGCCGTAGGGAGCATCGCCTGGTTCTCAGCTGGGGTCAATGGAGCTGGTCACATGGGACATGTCGCTTGGGTTGCGGAAGTTCGTGGTGATCAGGTGACCATTGAGGAGTACAACTACGATGCAGGTCAAGGGCCTGAGAAATATCACAAACGTAGCTTCCATAAGAGTCAAGTATCTGGCTATATCCATTTTAAAGACCTAGAACCAGGGGCTCAAAATGGAAATTCTACTAACTCTTCTATCAAAGTTGGTGATACAGTGCGCTTCACAGGAACATTCCGTGTCACGTCTGTGTCAGGAAATACCATCACCAGCCAAGATTTAGCTGGAGGCACACCAACCAAACACAATATCGTTGATCCTGGACCTGTTCTTGAAGTTGATGGACAAGGCAATCCTACTTCAGACCAGTACCTCAATCCTGGTGAGACCTTTACTATTCCAGGTAACTTCAAAGTGCTAGCCATTGACCCACCTAGCGATGGCATCCTCGTCCAAATCGGAAATCGCAAGACTTGGGTAACCCAGTCTGTCCTTGAAAAGGTTTAAATCTATTGAACAATCGTGAGAATGGTTGCTATTTTGAGGGTATTAAATCATAATGTACTGACCCCAAAAGTTAGACAATTTATTTAAGCAAAGGATTTA
>JBKWCO010000334.1:0-1006 GCA_046975465.1 Streptococcus sp.
GTTTATAGGCGTAGTAGGCACCGTAGGCAAGAGTTCCAAGAGCTAGAAAGCGTCCGATTTTCATTCTGTTACCTCTTTAGCGATGCTGTCAGCAAGGCTAGCCAGGGCAGCGAAGTCTGGTTCGTGTTCGTCAAATCCCATGTGGATACCATCGTCTGCACCGTAACGAGGAACGAGATGAATATGAGCATGGAAGACGGTTTGTCCAGCAACTTCTTCGTTGTTATTAAGGATATTCATGCCGATTGCTGCAGTTGCTTTTTGCACGGCACGAGCAATTTTTGGAACACGACTAAAGACAGTCTCAGCAGTCTCAGCAGACATTTCTAAGATGTTACGAACGTGCTCTTTAGGAATAACCAAGGTATGTCCTTTTGTAGCTTGTGAAATATCGAGGAAGGCTAGAACCTTGTCGTCCTCGTAGACTTTTGATGAAGGGATTTCTCCAGATATAATTTTACAGAAAATACAATTATCCATAATAACGACCTTTCCATGAGTTTTTGTTATAATAGTTTATATCATACCAAAGAGAGAAAAGATAATGCTTAAATTAGAAAAGGTGACGGGTGGTTACGCTAATATTCCCGTCCTAAAAGATGTGACTTTTGAGGTGGCTGATGGTGAATTGGTTGGTCTCATTGGTCTTAATGGTGCTGGGAAATCAACAACAATTAACGAGATTATTGGTCTCTTAACACCTTATGGGGGACAGATTGCCATTGATGGGTTAACTATTCAACAAGATCCAGCTAGCTATCGTCAGAAGATTGGCTATATTCCTGAAACGCCAAGTCTCTATGAAGAGTTGACGCTTCGTGAACATTTGGAAACGGTGTTGATGGCCTATGGTCTTGATGTGACTGAGGGGATGGCACGTGCGGACAAGTACCTCAAACTCTTTCGCTTAGATGAAAAGTTGGACTGGTTCCCAACTCAGTTTTCAAAAGGGATGAAGCAGAAGGTCATGATTATCTGTGCCTTTATTGTTGGTCCAAGTCTTCTC
>JBKWCO010000335.1:0-1005 GCA_046975465.1 Streptococcus sp.
GTGGCTGACCAAAAGGCTAATGGTATTGACATTCTTACCGATGGTGAGTTTGGCCGTTCTATGTGGCACTTAGACTTTGTCTGGGGTCTCAAAGGTATTGAACGCTACATTGCTGAGCACGGTTATACATTCAAAGACCACGATGGCGGACAATATGAGACTCGTAAAGATATTGGGATTCGTATCACTGAACCACTCTCAGGTAAAAACCACCATTACCTAGATATCTATAAATTGGTTAAAGCTGAAGCTGGTGATGAAGATACTAAACAAACTATCTGGGGTCCAGCTCATGCCTATTCGAACTTGCTATCTTTGACTGTTTATTGGTCCTGACAAGTCTATGAAACAAATGAAGACCTCAAAAAGGTTTGATTAATGCCTATAAAGAATTCTTGGAAGAATACAAGACAGTTGGTGGAAAAATCGTTCAATTTGACGACTGTCTCTGGGAACTCTTTGACCCATCAAACCCTGCAAGTTTCTTTGCGGAAGGTAATTCTGATTTGGCAGAATTGGCTGATGAGTTTGTAGCTATCAATAACGAGGTTGTAGACTATGCTCACGAACTTGGTTTAACGGTTTGGACACACAACTGTCGTGGTAACTATGAAAGCCGTTCTGCTGCCGAAGGAACTTACGAAGCCATTGCTAAGAAGTTCTTGGCAGAGCAACACTATGATCGCTTCTTCCTTGAATGGGACAGCGATACAGCTGGTGATATCAAGGCTCTCGAAGCCCTCAAAGACAGCAAGGCTGAAGTTGTACTAGGACTTTTGTCATCAAAAACAACTGAACTTGATGACGAAGAACGTGTTCTTGACTTGCTTGAAAAAGCTAGTAAAATCCTTCCTAAAGAGCGTCTCTTCCTTTCTCACCAATGTGGTTTCGCCTCATGTGACTCAGGTAATGAGTTGGCAACACCACAACAATGGGCTAAAATTAAACAAGGTCAAGATATCGCTAAGAAATTCTTTGGTTAATTGAATACTTTTAGATCTGAAA